>JAICLP010000033.1 GCA_025925475.1 Burkholderiales bacterium
AAGTCCGACTACGTCGAGCCGGTCTCGGACGACAAGCTGATCAAGGAAGCGATCAACGGAATGGTGCACGGGCTCGACCCCCATTCCGACTTCCTCGATGCCGAAGCCTTCCACGAGCTACAGGTCGATACGCAGGGCAAGTTCGGCGGACTCGGCATCGAAGTCGGCGTCGAAGACGGCGTGATCCGCGTGGTTTCGCCGATCGAAGACACGCCGGCGTTCAAGGCGGGCATCAAGGCCGGCGACCTGATCGTCAAGATCGACGATACGGCGACGCGCGGCATGCCGCTGTCGAAGGCGGTCGAGAAGATGCGCGGCGCGCCGGGCACCTCGGTCCTGCTGACCGTCGTGCGCAAGGATGTCGAAACGCCGCTCACGTTCACCGTCGTGCGCCAGGAGATCAACGTCAAGAGCGTGCGCGCGAAGATGATCGAGCCGGGCTACGGCTTCATCCGCATCCGCAAGTTCCAGGAAGACACCGGCAGCGATCTCGCGAAGGCGATCAAGGACCTCTACGCGAAAGGCCCCCTCAAGGGCCTCGTGCTCGACCTCCGCAGCGACCCCGGTGGACTGCTCAACCAGGCGGTCGCGGTCTCGGCGGCGTTCCTGCCCAAGGATTCTCTCGTCGTCTACACCGACGGCCGTACGCCCGACGCGCACATGCGCCTCACCGCCAATCGCGAGAACTACGTGCGTCGCGGTGACGACTACCTGAGCGACCTGCCGCTGGGCATCAAGACGGTGCCGATGGTGGTGATCGTCGACGGCGGCACCGCGTCGGCATCCGAGATCGTCGCGGGTGCGTTGCAGGACCACAAGCGCGCGACGGTTCTCGGCGTGCAGACGTTCGGCAAGGGCTCGGTGCAGACGATCCTGCCGCTCGGCAACAACACCGGCCTCAAGCTCACGACGGCCCGCTATTACACGCCGTCCGGCCGCTCGATCCAGGCCAAGGGCATCGAGCCCGACATCGTCGTCGACGACGGCCGCGATTCGCCGAACCGCATCCGCGAGGCCAATCTCGAGCACCATCTCGACGTGCCCGGCGATGTGACGACAACCGGCAAGCCGGGCGCCAAGGATGCCGCCGCGCTCGTGCCGCCCGAAATGAGGCCGGCTCCGAAGAACGGCGGGAAGGTCGATGCGCTGCCGCCGCGGCTCGACTTCGGTTCCGACGAGGACTTCCAGTTGAAGCAGGCAGTCAATCGGCTGAAGGGTCTGCCGGTGATCGAGTCGGTGAAGATGCAATCGGCGGCGGTCAGGTAATAGCAGGTATCAGCACGAAACGGCACAGCCCGGCCGAAGCCGGGCTGTGCTGTTTTCAGGCACAGGTGTCAGGGATCAGCGCGCGTCGAACCGCCCGCGCCATACTGATCCCTGATGCCGGACACCCGATCCCTGTCATGGACGACTCCCACCTCCTCCGCTACAGCCGCCACATCCTGCTCGACGAGCTGGGCCCTCCTGCGCAGGCGAAGTTCGCGTCGGCGCATGCGCTCGTGATCGGCGTCGGCGGACTCGGCGCCCCGGTCGCGCAGTTCCTCGCCGCTGCCGGCGTGGGGACGATCACGCTCTGCGACGCCGATCGCGTCGATCTCACCAACCTGCAGCGCCAGATTCTCTATGCGACCGCCGACATCGGCCATCCGAAGGTCGAAGCGGCAGTCGCACGACTTCGCGCAATCAATCCCGACGTGACGCTCGCGCCCGTCGCGATGCGCGTCGGCCCGGACGAATTGCGAACGCTCGTTGCGAATGCCGACATCGTCGTCGACTGCTGCGACAACTTCGCCACTCGGCATGCCGTCAATCGCGCATGCGTCGCGGCCGGCAAGCCGCTCGTGTCGGGCGCCGCGATCCGCTTCGATGGGCAGGTGGCGGTGTTCGATCCGCGCGACGAGGCGAGTCCCTGCTACCACTGCCTGTTCGGCGAGGGCGACGAGCTCGAGGAAACTCGCTGCGCGACGATGGGCGTGTTCGCGCCGCTCGTCGGCATCGTCGGTGCGACGCAGGCCGCCGAAGCGCTGAAGCTTCTTGCCGGCGTCGGCGAGTCGCTCGCCGGCCGCCTTCTGTTGCTCGAGACGCTGACCATGCAGTGGCGCGAGCTGCGCGTACCGCGCGACCCGGCATGCATCGTCTGCGGAGCGAGCGCATGAAACGCGTGACGCGACGAACCCGCATCCGCTGGCTGCCGGCGGCGCTCGTGCTCGCCGCATTGCTGCTCGCCCTGTTGCCGGCGACGCTCGAAGGCGCGTTTGCCGGCGAGCCGAGCACCGCGCTCGACGACGAGCTCGCGCAGGCGCATGCGCGTTTGCCCGCACGTGAATGGACGGCGATCCGCAACGTCATCGATGCGCAGCGCGAGGCGCTTCGTGCGGGCGACGCGGCGCGCGCGTTCTCCTTCGCCGCGCCCGGGATTCAGGAACGCTTCCACGACGCCGCAACCTTTGCCGCAATGGTGCAGCAGGCGTACGCGCCACTGCTCGACGCGCGATCTGCCGAATTCCTCGAAGGTGGCGTGGTCGAGGACAAGACGCTGCAGCCGCTGCGTCTCGTCATGAACGACGGGACGGTGCTGGTCGCGATCTACGAGGTGCGGAAGGACGACGCCGGCCGTTGGCGGATCGCCGCGTGCGTCATCGCGCCGTCGACCGTGCGCTCGGTCTGATCAAAAAGGGGCCACAAAAAGGGGCCAGGCTCGAATTTTCACAAATTTTCGAACAATCGAGCCTGGCCCCTTTTTGATCTGACGCCACTCATTTCGCCGCGAGCCGCTCGCACGCCGCGACTTCGCCGTCGCGCGCCTGTGCGCTCGCCCATGCTCCGAACTGCTCGACGCCGCGCGCGCGGGTCGTCGCGCTCGACGATTCGAGCGCCGTCGCGAAATCGGGCTGCGCCTGGGCACAGGTCGCGGTCGCCGCGAGAATCCGTGCACGGCTCGATTGCGCCGCCGTCCGCGACGACGCATTCGCTGCGTTCGCCTCGGCGATCTCCGCGCCTGCGCGGCGCAGCGCGAACGTCGCCGCGCGTGCCATCAGCGCGTCACCGAGCTTCGCGCACGCCGCCTTGATCCGGTCGCTTCGCGCGTCGGGCCGGTCGACGCAAAGCGCGTGCAGCGACGGTGCCCATGCGAGGTCGCGCGCGGACGCGTAGTTCGCCGCCGCTTTGGCCTTGACCGCAGGATCGAAATCCAGCGCGAGCGGCCGCAGGTAGTTCCACCATGCGAGCGCGCCCTGCGACCAGTAGTCGTCGAAGCGCGGCGACTCGGCGGCTTCCTCCAGGTAGCTCGCCGTCGAATCGAATTCGCCGCGCTGGCGCGCGCGATCGGCGAGCAATACGGCCGGCAATCCATTCTCGGTGTCGCGGCGCGCCCAATCGGCGAGCCGGTCGACGGCGTCGCAGGGCGCGAGATGCGGACGCGTCGGAACGAGGCATGCGGTCGCGAGCGACGCCTGGTAGAGGCGCTCCTGCGGCGCCGACGTCCGGGCTGCCGTGTAGTGACGCACCTGCGACGCGATATCGGTCGTATCGAGCTCGCCGGCGAGCCACGCGGCCGGCGGCTCGTCCGCGGTGAGGAGCCGCAGCCGCAGGTCGGCGTCGAGCTGGTTCAGATCGGATTGCCAGCGCGACGGCGGCGGCTCGCTGCCGCGCGCCTCGGCGCCTTCATTGGAGCGGGTGATCGTGCCAGGCTGCGGCACCGGCAGCGGCGGCTGCGCGACCGGCGGTCCGAGCTTCGTCGTGTCTCCGGGGAGGGCGGGTGGCAGCGGCACTTGCACCGACAACGGGCGGCGAACATCGTTGGCAGGCGGCGCCGGCAGCGGTTGCGCGACGGCGCACGACGCTGCGACCGCCAGCGCGAGCGGCAAGGAACGGTAGATGCAGGCGTTCATCCGAACAGGAACTTGCGTTGCAGCGGCCAGCCATCCTGTGGTGAACGTTTGAAACCGGATTTCGCAAACAGTTGCCAGCGGCCGACGACATACGCCATCAGTACGCCGGCGTCGGCAGCCGCATCGCCGTGCCAGCCGTTGGCGGCCTGGGCGATGCGCAGCGACTGTCGCAACGTCGCCTCGAGCTTATCGGTCAACTGATTGATGCGCGCCTGCAGCCGCTCGTCCTCGTTGACGAGCGCATCGCCGATCAGGACGCGCGTCATGCCCTGGTTCTTCTCGGCGAAGCGCAGCAGCATCACGACGGTCTGCTCGGCCTGCGCGACGCCGTCCTCGGTCTCGGCCTGGATCTTGTTGACGAGCGAGAACATCGTCGACTCGATGAACTCGATCAGCCCTTCGAACATCTGCGCCTTGCTCGCGAAATGACGATAGAGCGCCGCTTCCGACACGTCGAGGCGCGCGGCGAGCGCGGCCGTCGTCACCTTCTCGCCGCGCGGCGCCTCGAGCATCGTCGCGAGCGTCTGCAGGATCTGCAGCCGGCGCTCGCCCGGCTTGGCGGCAGGTCGGCGCGGTGCGTCCATCATCGGTCGCGAAGGGCCGCCCCGGGACGTCCATGCGAGCGGGGCGAAGCCAAGGCCCGAAGGGGCCGACCGCGAGCGTGGACGGGAGGCCGACACGCAGGCACCACACACGAGCAAACGGTACAAGGAGGCCGAGGCTGATGCGCCCCCTTTGGGGCCAGCGAGCGGAGCGAGCGTGGGGGATTCATGCCACCGCCACTCGCGCGGGTGCGTCGTCGGCGCGGATCATCGTGCCGACGCCCTGATTCGTCAGCACTTCGAGCAGGAGCGCGTGGTCGACACGGCCGTCGATGATGTGCGAGCTCTTGACGCCGTTACGCACGGCCTCGAGCGCCGAGCCGATCTTCGGCAGCATGCCGCCGTGGATCGTGCCGTCGGCGAACAGGCGATCGATTTCGCTCGCGGTCAGCCCGGTCAGCAGCCTCCCGCCCTGGTCGAGCACGCCGACCGTGTTCGTCATCAGCACGAGCTTTTCCGCGCGAAGCGTCTCGGCGAGCTTGCCGGCGACGAGGTCGGCATTGATGTTGTAGGCCTCGCCTTCGGCGCCGACGCCGATCGGTGCGATCACCGGAATGAAGTCGCGCGAGTCGAGCAGCGCGATCAGTTCCGGGTCGATGCGCTCGATCTCGCCAACCAGGCCGATGTCGATCAGCTGCCCCGGCTCGGTCTCGCTTTTCAGCAACAGCTTCTTCGCGCGGATGAACGCCCCGTCCTGACCGGTCAAGCCCACCGCCTTGCCGCCCTGCTGGTTGATGAGCCCGACGATCTCCTGGTTCAGTTCGCCGAGCACCATCTCGACGACGTTCATCACCTTCTCGTCGGTGACGCGCATGCCCTGGCGGAATTCGCTCGGAATCCCCATCCGCGTCAGCAAGTCGCCGATCTGCGGGCCGCCGCCATGGACGATCACCGGGTTCATGCCAACGAGCTTCAGCATCACCACGTCGCGCGCGAATCCGCCCTTCAGATGCGCTTCGGTCATCGCGTTGCCGCCGTACTTGACGACGATCGTGCGGTCGTGGAAGCGCTGGATGTACGGCAACGCCTCGGCCAGGATCTGCGCCTTGACGGCGGCGGTGACGGCATCGATGGGCATGAGGTCCCTGGCGGTAGCTTTGCTGCGGCGGCGATTGTAACCCGAACGCGAAGACCGGCTTCGCGCGTGCGTCCGCGCACGAGTGAGCGCTGACAAGACTGGGCGCGCGCGCAACGCCGATTTGCTATTGTTGCCGCCCATGTCCTACCTGTCGGACGCCGTTCCGCTGTCCGAGATCCGCCGCGCGCTCGTCACGAAGCTGCGCCACCACGGCGACGTGCTGCTCGCCTCCCCGGTCTTCTCGACGCTCGCGCGCGCGGCGCCGCACGCCGAGATCGACGCGCTCGTCTACCGCGAGACGGCGCCGATGCTCGAAAACCACCCGGCGATCGCGCAGCTTCATTCAATCGACCGCGACGTGAAAAAGCGCGGTCTTTTCGCACAGGCAACCGCCGAGCGACAGTTGCTGCGCGAGCTTCGCGCGCGGCGATACGACCTTCTGATCCATCTCACCGAGCATCCGCGCGGACTCACGCTCGCGCACCTTCTGCGCCCGCGCTTCGCGGTGACGCGCGAGCGCGCCGACAACGACCGGCTGTGGCGGCGACGCTTCACGCATTTCTATCGCCTTCCGCGCAGCACGCCACGCCATGCGGTGGAGGCGAATCTCGATGCACTGCGCCGGATCGGCGTCTATCCCGATGCGCACGACAAGCGGCTCGTGCTCGTGCCCGGGCAAGAGGCGACGGCGCGCGCGCAAGCGTTGCTCGGCGAGCACGCACTCCACGCGAAGGCATTCGTGCACGCGCATCCCGGCTCGCGCTGGTTCTTCAAGTGCTGGCCCGCGGCGAGTACCGCGGCGCTCTTCGATCGCATCGTCGCCGATGGCCATCGGCTCCTCGTCACCGGTGCGCCGGACCCGCGCGAGCGCGCTCTCGTCGATGCGATATTGCATGCAATCGCGCCGGCAACGCGCGCGCGGCTCGTCGATTTGACGGGACAATTGACGTTGCCCGAACTCGCCGCGGTGAGCATGCATGCGCGCGCCTTCGTCGGCGTCGACTCGGCGCCAATGCACATCGCCGCTGCAATGGGCACGCCGACGCTGGCGCTGTTCGGTCCATCGGGCGAGCACGAATGGGGACCGTGGATGGTCGCGCAGCGCGTCGTCGTTTCGCACGTTCATCCGTGCCGGCCGTGCGGCATCGACGGCTGCGGCGGCGGCAAGGTGTCCGAGTGCCTGACGACGCTCGCTGTCGCCGACGTGCATGCGCAATTGCGCGCGCTGCTCGCCGAGACGGCCGTGTCCTGAAGATGCGCCTCGCAGTCATCCGCCAGCGCTACACGCCGTTCGGCGGCGCCGAACGTTTTCTCGAGAGCGCGCTCGCGAGCCTGATCGAGCATGGGGTTGCAGTGACGCTGTATACGCGCGAGTGGCCAGGCGCCGGCTCGACGCCGATGGAGCCGCGGATCGTCGATCCGTTTCACGTCGGCGGCCTCTGGCGCGACGCCGGGTTCGCGCACGCCGTCTGCAAGGCGATCGCCGGCGCGAGCATCGACCTCGTGCAGTCGCACGAGCGTCTCGCCTGCTGCGACGTGTTTCGCGCGGGTGACGGCGTGCACGCCGCGTGGCTCGACGAGCGGATGCGGCACCTGTCGCCGCTGCGCAGACTCGGCGTGCGGATCAATCCGCACCACCGCTATCGAATCGCAGCCGAGCGGCGCATGTTCGCAAGCAAGCGGCTGCGCGCGGTGATCTGCAATTCCAAGATGGTGAAGGAGGACATTCGAGCGCGATTCGGACTACCGCCCGATCGGCTGCACGTGATCTACAACGCCGTCGCGTCGGACATCTTCACGCCGACGCTTCGCGCGCACCGGTCGAAGGTCCGTGCGCGGCTGCGCATTCCCGAGAACGCGACGGTGTTCCTGCAGGTAGGCTCAGGGTTCGAGCGCAAGGGCGTCGCGACGTCGATCGACGCGCTCGCGCAGATTGCGCCGCCTGCGCACCTGATCGTCGTCGGCAAGGACCGCCACCTCGCGCGTTACGCGCAGCGCGCCCGAAGCCATGGCCTGTCACGGCGCGTCACGCTCGCCGGACCACAGGCCGATCCGCGTCCGTACTACGGCGCGGCCGACGCGTTCGTGCTGCCCACGCTCTACGATCCTTGTCCGAACGCGGCGCTCGAAGCCATGGCGTGCGCGATGCCGATCATCACGAGCCGGCGTTCCGGCGCGGCCGAACTCGCACTCGAGCACGAGGCGGGCTTCGTCGTGGCGCCCGGCGACGTCGCCGCACTCGCGCGACACATGCAGCTGCTGCATGAAAAGACGTTGCGCGCGCGCCTCGGTGCGAACGCGCGCAACGCGGTGCTGCCGCTCACGTCCGCGGCGATGACCGCGCAACTGCTCGCGCTATACCGCGACCTCCTCGACCCGGAGATGGTTTCCCACGCAGGTCCGGCGAGCCAGCCGCGAAACGAGGCGATCGGGTGACGCTGCTATACTGACTGATGGCCTCTACCGCGGCATCGCGGTGATATTCCGAGCCTTGCCCGACGCGCATTCCCGGTCGTCCAGCGGTCAATGACCGGGCTCAACCTCTACCGGCGCCTCCTCACCTACGTCCGTCCGTACTGGTGGGCGTTTGCCGTCGCCGTGGTCGGCATGGTGATCGTCGCTGCCGGCGATCTGATCATGGCGATGCTCGTGATCCCGATCGTCCGCAATTTCCAGAATCCCGATCCGGTCAAGTCGCAGTGGCTGCCGCTCGCCGTGATCGGCGTGTTCGTTTTTCGCGGTGTCGGCTCGTACATCTCCGAATACGGAATGGCGTACACGGGGCTTCGCGTCGTCTTCGACCTGCGCCGCGCGCTGATCGACAAGCTGCTTCGGCTGCCGACGCCGTATTACGACGTCACGCCGTCGGGCGTGATCCAGTCGAAGCTCACGTTCGACGCGCATCAGCTCGCATCCGCGGCATCGGGAACGATCACGACGGCGATCCGCAGCTCGATGACGATCGTCGCGAGCCTCGTCTGGCTGCTCTACATCAACTGGCGCCTCACGCTGATGACGTTCTTCGTGCTGCCGATCGTCGCCGTCGTGATCCGCTATTTCAGCCGGCGATTGCGACGGATCGCGCGCGACGTGCAGACGCGGACCGGCGCGATGACGCACGTGCTCGAGGAGATGATCGGCGGCCACCGGATCGTGCGCGTGTTCGGCGGCGAAGCGTACGAGCGAATGCGCGCCGTCAAGGCCGCGAATGCGTTGCGCACGTCGATGACGAAGCAGTCGTCGGCCAGTGCCGCGAGCTCTCCGATCTCGCAGATCCTCGCGGCGATCGCGATCGGCGTCATCGTCTGGGTCGCCCTTTCGCAAAGCCAGACGGGCAAGCTCGACCTCGGTACGTTCTCGTCGTACGTCGTTGCGCTCTTGACGCTGCTCGAACGCATCAAGTCGCTGTCCGGCGTCAATGCCGCGATCCAGCGCGGCCTCGCCGCGGCCGAGAGCATCTTCGGTCTGCTCGATCGCGAGGCGGAGCCGGACGAAGGCACGATCACGCTCGAGCGGGCGGCGGGACAGCTGCGCTTCGATCACATCTCGCTTCGCTATGCGGGCGCCGAGCGCGAGGCGCTGCGCGACGTGTCGCTATCGGTGCGGCCCGGCGAGACCGTCGCGCTCGTCGGCAGCTCGGGCAGCGGCAAGACGTCGCTCGTCAACCTGATTCCGCGCTTCTACGAGCCGACCGCCGGGCGATTGTTCGTCGACGGGCACGACATCACGACGCTGACGCTCGCGAGCCTGCGCGCGCAGATTGCGCTCGTGTCGCAGGACGTGCTGCTGTTCGACGATACGATCGCCGCGAACATCGCCTACGGCGCGATGACCGACATGCCGGCCGAAGCGATCGAGCGTGCCGCGGCGGCTGCGCATGCGCTCGAGTTCATCCGCGCGCTGCCGCAGGGATTCGAGACGCCGGTCGGCGAGAACGGCGTACGCCTGTCGGGCGGGCAGCGGCAGCGCGTCGCGATCGCGCGCGCAATCCTCAAGGACGCGCCGATCCTGATCCTCGACGAGGCAACGTCGTCGCTCGACTCCGAATCCGAGCGGCAGGTGCAGGCCGCGCTCGATGCGTTGATGCAGGGACGCACGACGATCGTGATCGCGCATCGGCTGTCGACGATCGAGCACGCCGATCGCATCGTCGTCCTCGAGCAGGGACGCGTCGTCGAGGAAGGCAGCCATTCCGCGCTGCTCGCGCGCGGCGGCGTCTACGCAAAGCTGCATCGGATGCAGTTCGCAACGGCGTCGCTGGCCGCTTGAGCGAGGTGGCGGCCGAAGGGACCACGAGCGGCGAAGGGCCGCCCCGAGCCGCGAGTTGCGCCCCCTGCGGGGCCTGCGAAGCCGCGAAGCGGCAGGCTTGGGGGGGCCGCCTCCGGATCGCGCACACCGAATCGTCGATGGGGTGGGGCGGGCAGGAGATCCGCACGCTGACCGAGGCGCAGGGCTTCATCCGCCGCGGCCATCGCGTCGTCGTCTATGCTGCACCGGGCGCGCGCATCGCGGAGGAAGCGTCGCGCTTCGACGTTCCCGTCATCACGCTGCCGATCGGCCGCAAGCGACTGCACGGCATCTCGCGGCTCGCTACGCGCCTCGCCGGCAATCCGGTCGACGTCGTCAACGCGCACAGCTCCACCGACGCATGGCTTGCAGCACTCGCCTGCGAATGGCTGCGGCGCAGGCAGCGCAGGGCGCCGGTGCTCGTGCGCACCCGCCATGTGTCGATACCGGTGCCGAACGATCGCGCAACGCGCTGGCTCTATCGAAGTGCGACGGCGCGCATCGTGACGACCGGCGATGCGCTGCGCGCGCAATTGATTCGCGACAACGGCGTCGACGCCGGCCGCATCGATTCGGTGCCGACCGGCATCGATGAAATGCAATTCCGTCCGCTTGCGCGCGATGCCGCGCGGCGGGCGCTCGGCCTGCCGCTCGATGTTCCGCTGATCGGTATCGTCGCAACGCTGCGGAGCTGGAAAGGCCATCGATTCCTCGTCGACGCAATGCCGAAGCTTCGTCGTCGCGATGCGCGCTTGATCGTCGTGGGCGACGGCCCGCAGCGGCCGGCTCTCGAGGCGCAGGTCGATGCGCTTTCCCTGCGCGACCGCGTCACGTTTGCCGGCCAGCAGCCCGACGTCGCGCGATGGCTTGCGGCGCTCGACGTCTTCGCGCTGCCGTCCTATGCGAACGAAGGCGTGCCCCAGGCGCTGCTGCAGGCCATGTTCGCATCGATTCCCTGCGTGACGACCGACGCGGGAGGGATCCCCGAGATCGCCCGCGATGGCGAGACGGCCCGAATCGTTCGTCGCGAGGACGCGGCCGATATCGCGAAAGCAATCGACGCCATCCTCGACGCGCCGGATGAAGCCGCGAAAATCGCGGAGCGTGCTCGCGCATTCGTCGTGCCGCGCCACGGCCTCGCGACGATGCTCGATCGGATGGAAGAGGTGTTCCAGCGCGCGCTTGCGCAAGCGTCGAGATGAGCGCTGTCATGCGCTCGAGTCGCATGAGCGGGCGCGCGCAGGTCGTCTCGCGCGCGCTGCTGCTGCGCCGCCGGGCGCACGAAGCCGCGCCGATGCCGCAGCGGATCCTGATCGCGCATCACCTGCTGCTCGGCGACACGCTGATGCTGACGCCGCTGCTCAAGAAGCTGCGCACGCGATATCCGGACGCGGACATTGCAATGACGGTACCAACGGCGTTCGCGCCGATCTACGCAACGAAGCCGTATGCCGTGCGCGCGCTGCCGTTCGATCCCCGGCATTCGCACGACGCGCTCTTTGCCGAAGCGCCGTTCGATCTCGCGCTCGTGCCCGGCGACAATCGCTATGCATGGCTCGCCGCGGCAATGCGGGCGCGGCACATCGTCGCATTCGCGGGCGATCGCCCGGCGCCGAAGAGCTGGCAGGTCGACGAGCTCCTTCGCTATCCGGATCGTCCGGCAGCATGGGGAGACCTGGTTGCGCAATTGGTCGATGGCGCAGCGCCATCGCCGTACGACCCGAGCGAATGGCGCGCGCCGCCGTTCGACGGATTCGAGATGCCCGATGCGCCGTATGCGGTCATCCACGTCGGTGCGAGCTCGCCGCTCAAGCAATGGCTGCCCGTGCGATGGCGGGCCGTTGCGAAGCAGCTCGACGAGCGCGGCGTCGTGCCCGTCTGGTCCGCCGGCGCGAGCGAGACCGCGCTCGTGGACGCCGTCGATCCGAAAGCGCGCTTTCGCTCGTATGCCGGGCGCCTCGATCTCGCCCAACTCTGGCATCTGCTCGCGAACGCACGCCTGCTCGTCGCACCGGACACCGGCGTCGCGCATCTCGGCCGCATCGTCGGCGTGCCGACCGTCGCGCTGTTCGGCCCCGGCTCGGCACTGTTGTGCGGTGCCGGCGATTTCTGGCGCAACGCACGCTATCGCGCGGTGAGCGTCGAGCCGTTCCCATGTCGCGATCAGCGGACGCTGTTCAAGCGCGAGATCGCGTGGGTTCGCCGCTGCGGGCGCAGCGTCGCCGAGTGCCCGAAGCATCTGTGCATGCCGGCGATTCGCGTCGCAACCGTCGTCGCTGCAATCGACGAGCTCATCGAGGACAAGCCATGACATCGCCGTTCGCATCGCTCGACGCGCGCGCGATCGTTGCGTATCACGATGCCTGCATGGCGAATGAGCGGACGAACGCGCCGCCGCATGCGGACGAGCCGTGGGCGTCGATCGCGACGAACCACCGGTGCAACAACCTGCTGTGGGACGAGGAAGATCAGGCGCGACGCACCGATGTTCCCGATTCGGCGATCGCCGCGAACAAGCGCGCGATCGACGGCTACAACCAGCGGCGAAACGATGCGATCGAGCGCATCGACGAGGCACTGCTCGCGCAGCTTGCCGCGATCACGCCGGCGCCCGATGCGTGGCACAACTCCGAGACGGCCGGATCGATCGTCGACCGGCTGTCGATCCTCGCGCTCAAGATCCATCACATGCGGGCGCAAACGCTGCGCAGCGATGCGAGCGCCGCCCACGTGCAGCAATGCCGCGAGAAGCTCGCGCGCCTGTCGCTGCAGCGCGACGACCTGGCGCGCTGCCTCGATGCGCTGCTCGATGCGGCGGCGCGAGGGCGCGCATTCTGGCGCGTCTATCGACAGTTCAAGATGTACAACGATCCGACGCTGAACCCGTATTTGTATTCGCAGAAATGAGCGGTTCTAGCGCGTCGAACACCGCGTCGTCTCCAAGCTCCGCCACTCACTTCGCCGCTTCGATGTGATGCGCGCGGGGACCGAGCGGCGACCAGCGCGAGGCCGGTGCCGAATCGGCCGGATCGGCGAAGAGTCCGAGAACGCCGCCCGGGCTCGCGGCGGCGAAATGCATCAGGCCCGAATCGGGAATGATCGACGCGCGCGCGCCGAAGATGAGGCCGAGCGCTTCGCCGATGGGTCCGCGGAACGGATGCACGAACGGCAGCGATCGGTCGATCACGTCCTGCGCGAGCGTGTCGTCGCCCGGATAGCGCGCATCGCGCGCACCGCCGGGGGTCCAGATGAATACCGTGTGCAACCCGTGTCGCTCGTGAAGCCGCGTCGCCCAGCGCGCGATCTGCGCGGGCGTCGGCTGCTTCTTCGTTCGCCGGGCTCCGACGCCGATCAGGACGTATGCCTGCTCGTCGATGCCGCGCATCCGCAACCAATCGCGGGCGAAGGTTCGCGCATCGGACGGCAACGCGAACGACGGCGCGTCGAGCACGACATCGCGCGGCGCGATTCCGAGCGGCGCCAGCAGCGCGAGCATTCTCGCCGTTTCATGGCCGCCCGTGGGCAATGGCAACGGATCAGTGAATTGCGGGCCGTAACGCAGGGGATCCGACGCATAGGCGACGATGCGCGTCGCGCCGCTTGCGATCGCGCGGCGAATCCCGCGATGCGATTCGTCGCCACCCATGACGATCGCGAAGTCGAAGCGCTGCTGCCGCAGCTGCCAGAACAGCGGCAACTGGGACAGCGCGGCAGCAACCCGCAGGCGCCCGCCCTCGCGTGCCCGCGCATACGTCCACGTGCGATGCAATGCAGGATGCGTGCGCACGACCCACGCGTTGTAATCGTTCGCCAGAAGATGAATCTCCGCCTGCGGCATGCCGGCGGCGAGATGCGCGAGCACGGGCGTCGTCAGCAGCAGGTCGCCGAGCTTGTCGCGCTTGACGATCAGCACGCGCAGTGTCCGTGCCGGCAAGCGCTGCGCGTGATCGCGCGCAGGCGTGCGGACAGAGGCGGACGAAGACCGCGGCGAATCGACGGCCTGTTGCTCGATCAGGCGCATGTTGCAGTGAGGTTAGAATCGCGCGTCGCGGGAGACGGCGGCCTTTGTCGACAAGACCCCGAAGAAGAGGCGAGCGCGCTCCCTGGCAGCCCGATGACCGATCATATCAACCGCTGGCTCCTGTGGTTCGCGGCCGCCTACCTGTTCCTCCTGCCGACGAACGCCGTCACGTTCGTGGTTTCCATCGCGTTCGGCGGCGCGGCCCTGCTTGCGATTGCCGCGTTCGCCGTTGCCTGGCGCGACCCGGCGACGCGGATACCGTTCGCCGGACACGCGATTCTCGTCACGCTCGCGATCTGGTCGCTGTGGAGCATCCTGTCGCTCGCATGGTCGACCGACGTCGCCTATTCGCGCGCGCAACTTTCGCGCGAAGTCATGGACACCCTGCTCGCGATGTTCGTCTTCTACGTCGCCGCGCGCGACGCCGCGAGCGTGCGCGTGCTGATCGGCGCGGCGCTCGCGAGCTTCGCGTTCTTCGCGCTCGCCGCGATCGCGATGCAGATCCTCTACGGCGCATGGGATGCCGGACTCGCGCACCACGGCGTCGGTGCGTGGGCCACGTGGGAAGTGCTCGTCGCGCCGTTCCTGTTCGCGTTGATCGTGCCTCAGCCCGCGGGGTTCGGCGGCGGCGTGCGGCGTCTCGTCATCGGGCTCGTGCTGCTGGCGCTGATGATCGTCACCGCGCGAATGACCGACAGCAGGATCGTCTGGGTGGCGCTTGCGACCGTATTCGCGATGGTCTCGCTTGCTGCCGCGCTGCGCTGGCCGCAGTCGTTCGTGCGCACGCCGCTGCGCTGGCTTGCACCGCTCGCAGTGCTTCTGATCGTGCTCGGTCTCGCGTTCGCCGACGTGCTCGAGGACCGCGCCGGCCTGGCATCGCACGGTGACGTTGCGATCTCCCTCGAGCGCGATCCACGGCTGGCGCTGTGGGAACACCTCGCCGACCACATCGAGGCGCGTCCGCTGATCGGGTATGGCTTCGGCCGCCGCATTCTCGCGTCGCAGCTCGTCGCCGAAACGGGCAATCCGCTGCTGGCGCACGCGCACAACGTGTTCGTCAGCCAATGGCTGCAGACGGGCGCGGTCGGGATGATCGCGTTCGCGGCGTTCCTCGCCGCGCTCGCTCATCGCTATGTCCGCTTCGCGCGCTCGCGCGACGACACGCTGGCGTTCGTCGGTGTCGCGGGCCTGGCGGTGCTCGCCGGCTTCATCGCGAAAGATCTGACCGACGACTTCCTGTTCCGCAGCAACGCGAAGGAGCTGTGGGCGATGACGGCGTTCCTGCTGGGTTACGGCGTACGCCGCGAGCGCGCGCTTGCACTCGCGCTCCGCTCGCTCGCCGATTCGGCGGGCGCCGACGAACGCCAGCCTGTCAGCGCCGGCGCTGTGCGCGCAGCGGCACCGGCGCCGTCTCCGCCACGGCCGTCGGAATCGGCTTGAGCGATGCGCCGGCGACCGGTGCGTATTCGGGGATCCACGCGCGCATCCGTGCTCGCACCTCGCCGTCGTCGGCGACGCGATCGCGCTCGCACCACGCGACCATTTGCCCGACCGCATCGCGATTGGCCGGACGCGCCTGTGCGATGTGCAGCTTCGGATGCGTCGTCGGCTTCGTCGCTTCCTCCGCCGTGAGCGGCTCCTCGTAGAGCTTCTCGCCGGGGCGAAGCCCGGTGAACACGATCGGCACCCGATCGGGATCGGCGCCGTAGAGCCTGATCATGTCGCGCGCGAGATCGACGATGCGCACGGGCTCGCCCATGTCGAGCGTCAATATCTCGCCGCCCTTGCCCTGCAAGCCGGCTTGCAGCAGCAACTGCGTCGCCTCCGCCGACGACATGAAATAGCGCGTGATGTCCGGATGCGTGACGGTGACCGGGCCGCCGCGTGCGATCTGCTCGGTGAAGCGCGGAATCACGCTCCCCGCGCTGCCGAACACGTTGCCGAAGCGCACGATGACGAACTGCGTCAGGCCCTCCTGCAGGCTCTGGCACACCTGCTCGGCGACGCGCTTCGTCGCGCCCATCACCGACGTCGGGTTGACCGCCTTGTCGGTCGACACGAGCACGAACTTCTCGACCTTCGCCGCGACCGCCGCCCGCGCGAGCACCCAGGTGCCGTAGGCGTTGTTGCGCACCGCCTGCCAGCAGTTCGTCTCCTCCATCAGCGGCACGTGCTTGTAGGCCGCGGCGTGGAAGATCACGTCGGGCTTCTCGCGCGCGAGCGTCTCCTCGACGATCGACGCGTGCTTGACGTCGCCGACGATCGACACGACGCCAAGCTGCGGAAACGCGTCGACGAGCGTCATCCTGATCTCGTAGAGCGCCGCCTCGGAGATGTCGAACAGCACGAGGCGCGACGGGCGAAAGCGCGCGATCTGCCGGCAAAGCTCGGCGCCGATCGAGCCTCCCGCGCCGGTCACCATCACGATGCGATTGCCGAGCCACTCGGCGATGCCTGCGTTGTCGAGGACCACCGGATCGCGGCCGAGCAGGTCGTCGAGCTCGACGGTGCGCACCATCGTGAGTGGCGTGCGACCCGAAATCAGGTCCTCGTACGCAGGCACCGTCAGCGCCTCGACGTGCGCGGCCGCGCAAAGCTCGGCGACGCGCCGGCGCACCATGTGACTCGCCGATGGCAAGGCGATGATCACCTTGCGTACGCCGTACTTGCGCGTCCACGACGCGAGCTCGGAGATCGGCCCGAGCACGCTGATGTTGCGCAGCAGCCGTCCCTGCTTCGTCGCATCGTCGTCGAGAAGCCCGATGACGCGCCACTGGCGGCTGCGCGCCATCTCCTGCGTGAGGCGCGCGCCCGCTTCGCCGGCGCCGACGACGATCACCGGCTCACCGAGCGCGGCGAGCGGGCTGTACAGCCGATGCTCCTTCCACAGCCTGAACACGAAGCGCGAGCCGGCCATCAGGAAGATCAGCACGATCGGATAGAAGAACATCACGCTGCGCGGCACGATCGCCGTCAGGCGCAGCATCACGAGCACGATCGGGATCACGATTGCGCCGAGTCCCGCCGCATAGACGATGCGCTGCAGGTCGGACAGGCTCGCGAAGCGCCACAACCCGCGATAGAGGCCGAGCGACAGGAAGATCGCCGCCTGCAGCGGCAGGATCCACGCGAGCGTCGACCACATGTCGGATACAAACGGCTCGCGAAGGTCGAGATTGAAGCGAAGCCAGTAGATGCCGACCCACGCGATGGCGGCCATGCATACGTCGTGGACGAAAGCGAGGAAGGCGCGCCAGTTCAGCCGGTAGCTCATCGGGGCGAAGGGATGCCGGTCTTCTTGCGCCAATGATAATCAATCCGCGCGAAGAGCAAGAGCACGACGATGCACGACGATGCGAGCACCCACCAGCCCGCATGACTCGCGACCCGGCGGCACACGACGGCGGCGAGCGCCGTCGCGCCCATCAGCGACGCGTAGACCGCCAGCGTGCCGCGATGGCCGGCGCCGAGCAGCGCGAGACGCTGGTAGTAGTGACTGCGATGACCTTCCCAGAGCCGCTCGCGTCGCGCGATGCGCAGCGCGAGCGTCAGCGTTGCGTCGGCAATGAACGGCAGGAAGACGAGCGCCGGAAACCATGCGGGCCAGGCATTGCGCAGCACGCCGGCGACGCCGAAAGTCGCGGCGAGGAAGCCAAGCGGCACGGCACCGACGTCGCCGAGAAACATGGTCGCGCGCGGCTTGTTGACGGCGAGGAACGGCAGCATGGCAGCGGCGAGCGCGAAG
>JAICLP010000231.1 GCA_025925475.1 Burkholderiales bacterium
CGTGCGTCGCCGCGGATCTGCACCTCGGGTTGCGGCGTCAGGACCGAGATCTTCTTCAGCCGCTCGACGAGCGCGTCGGTGCTCGGCATCCGCAGATCGTTCCAGTAGATGCGATCCTGAGAGTCGACCGAGATCACGATGTTCTCGGGCTTCGTCTCGCGGATCTCGTTGCGCTCCTTGGGCAGTTCCACCGGCACCGTCATGCGCACGACGGGGACGGTGATCAGGAAGATGATGAGCAGGACCAGCATGACGTCGACGAGCGGCGTCGTGTTGATCGTCGACATCACCTCGTCTTCGTCGCCGTCGCCGGATCCGACCGTCATTGCCATGGCGTGTCGTCCTCGATGCGAATCAGGCGACCGGCACTGCGACCGCGGGCGACACGGTGGCCTTCGGCGACTGCGCGGCCGACAGCAGCACCGCGTGCAGGTCGGCGCCGAAGCCACGGACGCGCTCCATCGCGGCCTTGTTGCGGCGGATCAGCCAGTTGTAGCCGAGCACCGCGGGCACCGCCACCGCGAGGCCGATCGCCGTCATGATCAGCGCTTCGCCGACCGGTCCCGCGACCTTGTCGATCGACGCCTGGCCGGCGATGCCGATTGCGGTCAGCGCGTGATAGATCCCCCAGACGGTTCCGAACAGGCCGACGAACGGAGCCGTCGAGCCTACGGTCGCGAGGAACGCGAGGCCATCCTGCGTGCGACTCTGGATGTTGTCGATCGCGCGCTGGATCGACATGCTGACCCAGGTGTTGATGTCGACGTTGCCGAGCAGGCCCTCGTGCTTCGACGTCGCCTCGAGCCCCGACTCCGCGATGAAACGGAACGGGCTTCCCTCGCGCAGATCAGTGGTGCCCTTCTGCACCGACGCCGCCTTCCAGAACGTCCGGTCCGCTGCGCGCGCTTGGCGGTTCATCCTCGACTGCTCGTAGAGCTTCGTGACGATGATGTACCAGCTGCCCGCGGACATCAGCACGAGGATGCCGAGCGTGATGCGCGCGACGAGGTCGCCGCCTTTCCAGAGCGCCTCGAGGCCGTACGGGTTTTCGAGGATGTCGTTCGACGCGGCCGCACCCTTCGCGGCGGGAGCTGCCGGCGTCGCGGCGGGCGTGGCCGCCGGTGCTGCTGTTGGTGCTGCAGGCGCGGCAACGGGCGGGGCGCCCGGGGCCGGTGTCGTCGATTGCGCTTGCGCAAGTGCTTCGAGCGGGGTGGCCGCGATCGGCAAGGCAAGCATCAGGGCCGCGGCGAGGTTCGCCAGACGGTTCAGCTTCAACATGTTGTCTCCATGCGAATGTTGGTCAACGATCTTCCGGAGTATCCACGCGTTGCGGACGGCGCGCGGCGCCGGCACCGCAGGCCCCAGGCACAGGCTTTGCGAACCAGCGTTTCCTGCAGCGGTTGGCAGGTGCAGGCAGCCGCGCCGCCGCGGGTCCTACGACGGCGAAACGGCCGGAATCGCGCGGAAGTGCACCCGAAAAGCATCGAGGCCCCGCCGGAACGGGGCCGGGCAGCGTCGGAAAATCGCGCGATTTTACACAATACGCGGCGGAAGTCCATCCGGACGCGGTCGGCGGCCCAACGCATTCCGTCGCGCCAGCGAGCATCCGGCGACGCATTGGCGGCTCCCGTCGCATTCGCGTTGCGGCACTGCGCGCTCGGCCTCACGATGCGCCGCATGCATGACGCCACGTCGCGTTTCGAATAACTGAATCCGAAGCGGCGCCGCGCTGCATCGAACCGCAGCGTTTGCACGAATCACCCAATGGAGCCTTGATGAACCGCTACGACCCCCGCATGCCACGCGCACTCTTCGCGATCGCCGCCATCACGCTGACCGCGGCCACGCTCGCGATCTCGGTCCTCGCGCCCGCCGGCGCACAACGCGTGGCGCCGCAGGACGATCTCGCCACGCGCGTCACGAGCGAGCGCTGCGTGCCTTCCGACGAGACGGTCATCACCGGCATCGACGTCGTCGCGGTGCGCGGACACCATCGCTCGCCGCTCGCGCAGGCGCGCGATGCGATCGCCGGGCTCGCGAAAGGCTAGGACCTGGACCTTGCGCGCGCGTGCTACCGGACGAGCGGGACCGCCGACGCTTCGTCGTAATCGCGCACCGCGAGCATCTTGTCCTCGAGCTGCAGATAGCGCATGGCCTTGATCGGCGGCAGCGCCCGCATCACGCGGCGCGCGACCCGCAGACGGGCCTTCGCTTCGATGTCGTAGATGTTCGTGAGCTCCAGCGCCAGATTCTTCGCCGCGAGATTCGTTGTGGGGCTGTCGCGGACGATGAGATCCTTCAGCGCAACGACGCGGCGCTCGCTCGTGTCGTCGATGATGCGCTGGTAACTGTCGTAGATCGGCCAGAAGCGCTTCGCCTCGGCGCTCGAAAGCGACAGCATCGACGCGACGTACGCGCGCTTGTCGGTTTTCATCGCCGTGCGCAACGCCTGCATGCTCGTCGCGTCGTCCCCCTTGTCCTGCGCGCCGGCCGGGGGAACCGCGAGTGCAACGGCGAGCAGCAGCGCGACGACAAGCGGATTCATGATGCGTCTGCCCGACCAACCTGGATTGTTCGCCACTCCCTGCTCCTCGTGTCCGGCGCTCGCGCGCTCGATTGGAATTGGTACATGATCGCGGGCCGCCGGAAGCTGCATCTTCAGCACGGCCTTCCCACCCAGAATATATACATCCCAGCGAATGCGTGCGGAAACTGCGCTTCGAGCGCGTCGAAGCTCGCGAGATCCAGCATCTGCGGGTCATTCGGATGTCGCGCGGCGTAGAGGCGCGCGACGTCCGGGCGCAGCACGAAGCCTTCGAAGCGCAGGCCAAGGGCATCGAGCTGCGCGGCAATCTGCGGCAGCGTGAAGCGGTGCTCCTGCACGTGGAACAGCAGGTCGCGGCACTCGGCGGTCACGTAGAAGTCGCTGCGCAGCGAAAGTCGCGAGAAAGCGTCGTTGCGCTCCTCGATCAGCGCCTCGCGGCAACGGCGTATGTCGTCGCTCGTCGCATGAAAGCCATGCAGGGCGATGAAGGCTCGCGCGGCGGCGACGTCGGCTCGGGCGCGATCGCTGTAGAGGCCGACCAGCATGTGGCCGCCGGGCGCGAGCATCCCCGCCAGCGCGCGCAGGCCCACGGCCGGGTCCGCGAGGTGATGCAGCACGCCGACCGACGAGATCAGGTCGAAGCGGCGCCCGAGCGCGCCGAGCTTCGTCAGGTCCGCCTGTGCGTGCTCGACATTCGCGATGCGCAGTTCGCGCGCCTTGCGCTCGGCGTACGCGAGGCTCGCGAGGCTCAGATCGACGGCGAGCACGCGGCCGCGCGGAAAGGCGTGCGCGAATTCGATCGATTCCTGCCCGGTGCCGCACCCGGCGACGAGGATGTCGATCTCCGAGGCGCTGTCGTGCCAGCGCCATAAGGCGCGTTCGCCGGCATTCGCGTTGCCGGTCACGTCCTGGCGCGGAAGCTTCACCCACCTGGGATACGGGTGCTCCTCGTATTGAGCCCGCACGTCGAGAGAAACGGCGTCCTCGATCGGCGTCAGCCGCGGAATTTGCGTGCGCAGGCGTTCTTCGTCGAGCGGTTCGCGCACCTGCTGCGCAACCAGCGCGTTCACCGGCGCCGGCCACGCATGCTCGATCAGCGCATCCGCTCGCATCAGCGAGTGCAACGGGAAATACGCGGCGACGACCGCGACCTGCATCGGCGCGACATCGGCGCCATGCGCGAGCGAATCGGCGACCCGATCGCGAAGCTCGCGCGCCCGCTCGATCTCGGCATCGGTGTACGAGAATACGTAATCATCGATGAAGCACTGCCGCGCGAGCGCACAGCAGAACGAAAGCGTTTGCGCGTCAGGATCGACGCCATCGGACGTGACCGCGGCAAGCAGCGCATGGCGGGCGAGCGTCAGGAATCGCTCGATCCGCAGGTCGCACACGGGCGCGCTTTCGAGGAGCGCGCCAAGCAGCGCGTCGGACAGGACAGCCGCCCGCTCGCTCCCGACCAGCGCATCCATGCCGATTCGCGCGGGCCACGCCTTCGTTGCACGCTCGACGCACGCGCGGATGGCTGCGTCGGAGACGAGCAGCCGAACGCATGCGGGCGCGATATCGGCCGGGCGCGACCATGGCTGCGTCAACGCCCGCACCGCCATCGTACGCACGGCAGGGTCGTCACCGCCAACCTCGGCTGACGCGAGCGCGGCGACGAAGCCGGCGATGGCGTCCGGCGTTTCCCCGAAGGCAAGTGCGCGCGCATGGTGCCCGACCGCTTCGTCGGCCTGGCCGAGCGCGAGCAGCGCATCGCCGAGCCGCGCATGAACCGGTGCGAAATCGGCGCGAAGCGACAGCGCGTTGCGATACGCGTGCACCGCATCGCCGAGCGCGCGCTGATCGGTCAGCGTGTTGCCCAGGTTGTACCAGAGCGCGGGAGAATCGTTGCACGACGCGAGCGCCCGGCGATAGACGGCGATCGCTTCGTCGAACCGCCCCTGCTCGCGCAGAACGTTCGCGACGTTGTTTTGCGCGGCGGCGAAGTCCGGCTTCAGCGCCACCGCGGTGCGGAAGCGCTCGATCGACTCGTCGATGCGGCCAAGCGCGTGCAGCACGACGCCCGCCTCGTTGTAATACGCCGCTTCGCGGCGATTCGCGGCGATTGCGCGCTCGAGCAGCGCCAGCGCCGTCTCGTTGCGGCCGGCCTGGCGGGCGAGGAACGCGAGCCGATAAAGGGCGTCCGGCTGCTCGGGCGCGCGCTCGAGCACCTGCCGACAGCATGCCTCGGCCTCGGACAATCGTCCGCGCCGGTAGTGCTCGTCCGCAGCGGCGAGCTTCGTGGAAACCGATCCATTCATGAGGCGCGAACAATAACGCAGCGTAAAGCGTCGAACAACGGCGAGCCGTACATCGGCTGATCGGCGCAAAAAAAACGGGAGGCCGAAGCCCCCCGCACAGCGACTGCAGGTACTGCCGTTCTTGTTGTTGCTATTTGAACCGGTAGTTCACCTCCCCGTAGACGAAGCGCGACCGCGTATCGTAGTACGACGAGTCGAACCCGATGAGGAAGTTGTTCTGGGTATTCGACGCCGGCGGATCGCGATCGAACAGGTTCTTGACGCCGAGCGTGAGCTTCAGGTTCTTGAAGCCGGTGTACGACCCTTGCAGGTCCCACAGCGACAGCGATCCCACCTGCCGGTTATTGCCATCGAGGTCGGTCGACACGTCGACGTACGATGTCTGGTACGTGTTCGCCAGCGTGGTGGACCACGGACCGAGATCCCAGGTCAGCGAAACGTACTGCTTCCAGCGTGGCGTGATGCCGTTCGTTGGCTGCGCGTACGCATTGCCGACCTGGCTCGTATACGAGCCGTCGACGTTCTGGTTGTCGTACTTCGTATAGTAGGTGCCCGAACCGTCCA
>JAICLP010000400.1 GCA_025925475.1 Burkholderiales bacterium
AGGCGTCGACATCGATCCGCAGGCGATCCGCGCGAGCAGCGACAACGCGCGCGCGAACGGCGTGCGTGCGCAGTTCGTGCATGTCGACGCAGTCGGCGCAGAACGCTTCGCGATCGTCGTCGCGAACATCCTCGCCAATCCGCTGCGCGTGCTCGCGCCGGCGCTGGCCGCGCGCACGCAGGACGGCGGCCGCATCGCGTTATCGGGCATTCTCGCGTCGCAAGCCGACGCCGTCGCGCGCGATTACGCGCCGTGGTTCGACATCGCTGTGCGCGCCGAAGACGACGGCTGGGTGCTGTTGACCGGCACTCGGCGTACCGGCATCCGATGAGCACGCCGGCGACGCTCTATACGCGCTGTCCCGGCTGCGCGACGATCTTTCGCGTAAGTGCGCAGCAGCTCGCGCTGCGCGAAGGACAGGTGCGATGCGGACATTGCCGCGCGGTGTTCGACGCGCACAGGGAGCGCGTGTCGCTCGATGCGCCGCGCGGCGACGACGACGATCACGACGAGCTCGCAGCAGGCCGGCCGACGGTCACGCTGCGAAGCGCCGAGGCGCTGCAGCCGGTCGACCCGAAAAGCGAACGGGCGTCTATCGCACCCGCGGAGACGGCCTCGTCCCCGGTCGAAACGGAGCAGGCTCCGGCCCCGGCGCTCGAGACGAAGCAGGCTCCGGACGCGGTGCTCGAAACGGAGCAGGGATCCGTCGCGCCCGCCGAAAAGACGGAGGAACCGTCCACGGACGCTGGAACGATCGGCGCGGCAACGGCCGTATCGCCGGCCGAGACGGCGACATCCTCCGGCGAGTCGGACCCGACCGCCGAAGAGACCGCGACGACCGAGCCTGCCGAGGCGCCGATCCGCATCGATGACGTCGGCCTTCGCGCCTCGCGCTTCGAATGGAAGCCGCGTAAACCGCTGCGCGAGCGGCCCAGGTCGATCTACGCGACGGCGATCGTCGTGCTCGTGCTGGCGCTCCTCGCGCAGGCGCTTTTCGAGTATCGCGACGCGCTCGCCGCGCATGCGCCGTTCACGCGCCCGGTGCTGCAGGCGGCCTGCAGCGCGTTCGGCTGCAACGTGGGCCCGCTCCGTGACGCGGGCGCGCTGTCGATCGATGCATCCGATCTGCGGGCCGACCCGGCGCACAAAGGCCTGCTCGAGCTTTCGGCGACGATCCGCAACCGGGCCGCCTATCCGATCGCCTGGCCCTATCTCGAGCTGACGCTGACCGACGTCTCGGAGCGCGTCGTCGCGCGCCGGGCATTCCCGCCTGGCGAATACGCGGGAGCGGGTGCCGATGTCGCGCACGGCATTCCCGCGAACGGAGAGGACGTCGTCAGGTTGTATCTCGACGCGAGCGCGACGTCGCAATCGGGGTATCGCCTCTACCTGTTCTACCCCTAGCGCTTGCACCGAAACGGGGCAGTCGTTAAAGTGATTGCCCCGTGTTGGGGCGCGGGCCTGCAGCGACGCACACCGGTGAGGCACGATTGGGCTTGCAGAACAATGGCTTGCGCCGGTTTTGCGCATGGCATGCAACTCGCTAATTCAGCCGCGTTCGCGAGCGAAGCGCGCGCTCGCCGCCCCCGATCCCAGGAGACACTCGCATGAGCATGACTGGCGCCGACGTACTCAAGATGATCAAGGACAAGGAGGTCAAGTTTGTCGACCTCCGCTTCACCGACACGCGCGGCAAGGAGCAGCACGTCTCGGTGCCGTCGAAGGCGTTCGACGGCGACAAGTTCGAATACGGGCACGCGTTCGACGGCTCGTCGATCGCCGGCTGGAAGGGCATCCAGGCGTCCGACATGCTGCTGATGCCCGATCCCGCCACTGCGAAGCTGGACCCGTTCATGGACGAGGCGACGCTGCTTTTGACCTGCGACGTGATCGAGCCGGCCGACGGCAAGGGCTACGAGCGCGATCCGCGCTCGCTTGCCAAGCGGGCCGAGGCCTATCTCAAGTCGACCGGCTTGGGCGACGTGTCGTATTTCGGCCCGGAGCCCGAGTTCTTCATCTTCGACGCCGTCGAATGGTCGGTCGACATGTCCGGCAGTTACTGCAAGGTGTTCTCCGCGGAAGCGTCGTGGTCGTCGGCCGAGAAGTTCGAGGGCGGCAACATGGGCCATCGGCCGTCGGTGAAGGGCGGCTATTTCCCGGTGCCGCCCACCGATTCGCTGCAGGACATCCGCTCGGCGATCTGCATCGCGCTCGAGCAGATGGGCGTCGAGGTCGAGGTGCATCACCATGAGGTCGCGACCGCCGGTCAATGCGAGATCGGCACGAAGTTCGCGCCTCTCGTGCAGCGCGCCGACTGGCTGCAGATCCTGATGTATTGCGTGCACAACACCGCGCACGCGTACGGCAAGACGGCGACGTTCATGCCGAAGCCGATCGTCGGCGACAACGGCTCGGGCATGCACGTGCACCAGTCGGTGTGGAAGGAAGGCAAGAACCTGTTCGCCGGCGACGGCTATGCGGGACT
>JAICLP010000386.1 GCA_025925475.1 Burkholderiales bacterium
GCAGCGCAACACCGTTCGCCGCAATCTCTCAGGTAAAAGGACAGACGGGGCGACGCGGATTTGCGCGTCGCCCTTCGTTTCGTTCGGACGGGAGATCGCGTGGCGAGAACGACTGCCCTCAACGCCGCTCACCGCGCGCAAGGCGCGCGGATGGTCGACTTCGGCGGCTTCGACATGCCGCTGCATTACGGCTCGCAGATCGATGAGCACCACGCGGTGCGAAGCGACGCCGGCATGTTCGACGTGTCGCACATGCGCGTCGCCGACCTGCACGGCGAAGCCGCGAGCTCGCCGCGCGCCTTCCTTCGCTTTGCGCTCGCGAACGACGTCGACAAGCTGAAAGCGCCGGGCAAGGCGCTCTATTCGTGCCTGCTGCGCGACGACGGCGGCGTCATCGACGACCTGATCGTCTACTTCCTGCGCGACGACTTCTTCCGCATCGTCGTCAACGCCGCGACCGCACAAAAGGACATCGCGTGGTTGCGCGCACTCGCCGCGAAGCATGCGGCCGGGCTTTCGCTCACGCCACGCGAAGACCTCGCAATGATCGCCGTCCAGGGTCCCCGGGCCCGAGCGAAGGTGTGGCGCGCGATCCCGGGCAGCGAAGCGGCAACCAGGGACTTGAAGCCGTTCAACGCGACAACCGTTTCAGCGCCATGGGGCGAAGCGTTCATCGCGCGCACTGGATACACCGGCGAGGACGGCTTCGAGATCGTCGTACCTGCCGCACATGCGGAAACGCTTTGGCAGGCCCTTCGCGACGCGGGTGTGATGCCGTGCGGACTCGGCGCGCGCGACACGCTGCGTCTCGAGGCCGGGATGAACCTGTACGGACAGGACATGGACGAGAGCGTGTCGCCGCTCGAATCGGGCCTTGCATGGACCGTCGATACGAAGACCGATCGCGACTTCGTCGGCCGCGATGCGCTGCAGGCGAAGCAAGCCACGCGCAAGCTGGTCGGCCTCGTGCTGACCGGCGCCGGCGGCGTGCTGCGCGCGCATCAGCCCATGCACACGGCGCACGGTGACGGCGAGATCACGAGCGGCACGTTCTCGCCGACGATGAAGCGATCGATTGCATTGGCGCGCGTGCCCGCTGCAGTGAACGACGGCGACACGGTCCGCGTCGACGTGCGCGGCCGGCTGCTCGACGCGCGTGTGGTGAAGCCGCCGTTCGTACGCAACGGCCGCGTGCTCGTTTCCTGACCACCAACTTGCTGACGGAGCGTTCGATGAATGTACCCGAAGGTCTCAAATACGCGGAAACGCACGAGTGGCTGCGTGCCGAGGACGATGGCACCGTGACGATCGGCATCACCGATCACGCGCAGGCCGCGCTCGGCGATCTCGTCTACATCGATCTGCCCGCGGTCGGGCGCACGGTCGCGGCGAACGAGGCGTGCGCCGTCGTCGAGTCGGTGAAGGCGGCAAGCGATGTCTATGCGCCGATCGCCGGCGAGGTCGTTGCCAGCAACGAGACGCTCGCGGGGTCGCCGGAAGCGGTCAACGAGGACGCGTATGCGGCGTGGCTCTTCAGGATGCGCCCGGTCGATCCGTCGGCGCTCTCGAATTTCATGGATGCGAACGCGTACACGCAGCTGATCACGAAGCAGGAATGAGCGGCAAGCCGGCACTGCAGGCGCTCGAAGCGCACGACGAGTTCGTCGCGCGGCACATCGGCACCTCGGCAGCGGCGCAGGATGCGATGCTGCGCGAGATCGGCTTCGCGTCGCGTTCGGCGCTGATGAACGCCGTCGTGCCGCCTTCGATCCGTCTCGCGTCTGCGCTGCCGCTGCCCGAGCCGTCGAGCGAGGCGGAGGCGCTCGCGAAACTGCGCGGCATCGCATCGAAGAATCGCGTGCTGAAGTCGTTCATCGGGCAGGGCTATTACGGCACGCACACGCCGGGCGTCATTCAGCGCAACCTGTTCGAGAATCCGGCGTGGTACACGGCGTATACGCCGTACCAGCCGGAGATCGCGCAGGGCCGGCTCGAGGCGCTGCTGAATTTCCAGACGATGATCGCCGATCTCACCGGCATGGAGATCGCGAACGCGTCGATGCTCGACGAAGCCACCGCCTGCGCCGAAGCGATGACGCTTTGCCAGCGCGCGGGAACGTCGAAGAGCCGCACGTTTTTCGTCGCCGAAGACGTCTTCGCGCAAACGATCGACGTCGTGCGCACGCGCGCCGCGCCGCTTGGCATCGAGGTCGTCACGGGTCCGGCGAGCGACGCGGCGAACGCCGATGCGTTCGGCGTGCTGCTGCAATATCCGGGCGCCGATGGCGACGTCCGCGATTACCGCGCGCTCGCCGATGCGCTGCACGCGCGCAACGCGCTCGTCGTCGTCGCAGCCGATCTCCTCGCGTTGACGCTGCTCGTGCCGCCCGGCGAATGGGGTGCCGACGTCGTCGCCGGCTCGTCGCAGCGCTTCGGCGTGCCGATGGGTTACGGTGGCCCGCATGCGGGCTACATGGCGACGCGCGACGCGTTCAAGCGCGCGCTGCCGGGACGTCTCGTCGGTGTGACCGTCGATGCGGCCGGTGCGCCCGCATACCGCCTCGCATTGCAGACGCGCGAGCAGCACATCCGGCGCGAGAAGGCGACGTCGAACATCTGTACGGCGCAGGTGCTGCTGGCCGTGATGGCGAGC
>JAICLP010000001.1 GCA_025925475.1 Burkholderiales bacterium
CGAGGTCCCCGTACTTCAGGTGAAAATCGCCGAGATGCTCGGCCGCCTCGACGAGCTCCAGGATCGCTTCGACGTCGGCGCGGGTGAGCTTGGTGTCGCTCATGCTCGTCTCGAGGTTCTGAACGGATTGGCTACGACGACGTACTGATCTCGAAGTCGCCCTTGCGGATATGAACGCGGCCGGGCTTCCTGCGATGGACGAGCTTGTCGACGAGATCGACGATCGGAGACGATGCGCTGTACGTCGTGTCCATCGGCTGTGCGGCGAGCATTTCGTCGACCTGCGTGCCGGCGAGCATGAAGCGCAAAAGCCGCTCGTCGTCGTCGGCATTCGGATATTTCGCGCGCAGCGCGTCGACGGCGGGGGGAAGCGGCTGCGGCGTCAGCGCGATGTCGCGCGATCCGTTCTCGACGATCCGGTCGAGCGCGTCGGGATCGACGGGCCCGAGCAGCTTGCCGTAATAGCCGAGCGCGTACTTCTTGACCTCGTTCGGCACGATCCGGTAGCGCTCGCCGTGCACGACGTTGAGCACCGCCTGCGTGCCGACGAACTGCGAGAACGGCGTGATCATGATCGGATAGGCGAGCTCACGGCGCACGCGCGCGCATTCGCGCAGCAGCTCGTCGAACTTGTCGGAGAGTCCCGCGACCGCGAGTTGCGCGCGGAAGTTGCTGAGCATTCCACCGGGAATCTGGTGCTCGTAGTGAAACGCGTCGTATTCGAGCGGCACGCCGACCGGCTTGGCTTCGCGCTCGGCGATCTGCTGGAAGTGCGCGCCGATCTCGTCGATCAGCCCGTCGTCGACGTCGACGCGGTAGCCCTGCTCGCGCAGGTTGCGCGCGACCGTCTGCACCGCGGGCTGCGCAGCGCCATTGGCGAGCGGCTTGATCGACAGATGCAGCTGGTCGCAGCCGAGCCGCGCTCCTTCGAGATAGACGAGCGGCGCAAGCCCGGTGAGGCAATGGCTGTGCAACTCGAGCGGGCGGTCGCGCACGACTTCGCGCAGCGCCGGCACGAGCGTGCGGATGCGGTCGACGGTCAGCAGGCCGCCCGCGTCCTTGATCATGATCGCGTCGACGTTCGCGCGCTCGATCAGCGCCTTCGCCGTGCGCACGAACAGCGCGTCGTTGTGCACCGGGCTCTCGCAGTACGAAAGCGCGCCGAACGTGTAGGCGCCGAGCTGCTTCGCGCGACACAGGCCCTTGACGATGTTGTCGACGTCGTTCAGCCCGTCGAACGCGCCGATGACGCGAAAGCCGTTCGCGTAGAGGCGATCGACCCACAGGTCGATGATGTCGTCGGGGAGGAAGTCGAACGCCACGATGTTCTTGCTGCGAATCAGCGAGCGGAAGCGCGTGTTCGGCGCGCCGGCGTGCACGCGGCGCACACGCTCCCACGGGTTCTCCTTCAGGTAGCGCACGCAGACGTCGAACTGGATCGTGCCCATCAGGTCGACCGACTCGAACCCGGCGCGATCGAACTTGTCGAGCACGGGCAGCATGTGCGCGGTGCGCATGCGAGTCGCCCAGAGGCACTGGTGCGCATCGCGCAGCGTCGTATCGATCACGCGGATTTCGCGCGCCGGCGACTGCGATGCGATCGCGGGAGTCGCGCCTTCGGCAACGCGCGCCCCATCATCCACGCTGCCTCTCATCGACCGTCTCCTCGCGGCTGCACCCGCGCAATCGTCAGTGCCTGCGGATCGACCCGCACCCAGTCACCGGTGCGGATGACGTCACGCGGATGTCGATCCCAACCTTCGGTGATCGTGATCCCGGCGAAGATCGCACCCTGCACCATCACGGGATTGGCGATCCCGAAGATGAACGCCTTCGGCGCGATGCCCTTCCCCTTGATGTCGTTGAACGCCCATCCCGCCGCGATGCCGCCTTTCGCGGTCGGAAAGAAGCAGATCCTGTCCTTGATGCTGATGCCTTCGAGCTTGTGTCCCGGCTTCGTGATGATGCCGCTCCAGCGGTCGAGATCGTAGCGCGGCGAGAAACCCTCCTCCGACACGACCGCCTCGCCTTCGACGACGGGGCCGAAGGCACGCTCGACGCGCAGCAGAATGGCCATGTCCTGATCGATGCCGACGCTCACTTCAGTTCCCCGCTGCACGCGATATCGACGCATTGCACGGTCGGCCGCAGGATCGTGTTGAATCGGTGCGCGCCGATGATGTTCACGATCTTCGCCGAATTCGAGACCATGTTGCGCCAGCCGTTGGCGACCCGCATGGGCGTCAAGTTCTGCAGGATATAGAAGCACACGCCTTCGAGCAGCGTCACGCCGGCGCGCTCCAGCACTTCCGCATAGCCGAGCTTCCGCGCCTGCGCGAGGATGGCGCCGTTCGTCGTGATGAAGCAGCTGGAGCCCTGGGCAACGTGCCGAGCGTCGAAGAGCTCGGCGAGGCGCCGCATCTCGAGCAGCGATTGCTGCGGACCGCTGAACACGACGAGCCGCGCGTCGCCGTCGCCGAGCGAATAGCTCGCATAGACGCGCTCGAGGTCCGCTGCACCGATGACCATTGCTTCCGACGGCTGGCGTCCGCCGAGCGCCGCCTCGACGCTCGGCGCTTCCGGCGTGACGCCGACGAAATGGAACATGGCCATCGAACCGTAGCTTGCGAGTGCTGCGCCGAGATGCTTGAGGTCGTCGGCCGTCGGCACGCCCGCGTAACCGTGAAAGACCGGCACCGCGTAGTAATCCTGATGCGACTCGCCGACGAGCTTGCCCACGGCGCCCCAGTCGGCGACATCGCGAAGCGGCGCGTCGAGCCGCACGGTGAACGTGCCGCGCCGATGCTCGTCGACATGGAATCCGTATTCGAGCGTACGTCCGGTCAGTGCGGCGGCAAGCGCGGCGGGCCCCGATTCGAAGTTCGAGCGTGCGCCGAACACCGAGTTGGCATAGATGACCGTACCGGTGTCGCCCCATGCGACGTGCTCGCCGAGATGCGGCTGATAGACAGTCTGGTAGTTGATGCAGGTATCGGTCGTGATGACACCCATGCTGCGCAGGTAATCGATCAGCTCGCGCTCCTTCGCGACCTCCGCCGGATCCTGTCCCATCCGTTCGCATTGCGCGAAATCGATGCAGCGCGCGTTCGTCGTCGTGCCGACGGCGCAGCGCGCACCCAGCGCTGCCTCGTCGCGAAGATAGCGCAATCCCGCATCGCCCATCACTTCGATGTCGCCCATCATGTGCACGTTCGTGACCGGCACGAATCGCTTCGCACCGCAGAACTTGCCAAGCTCCACCTGGTATTCGAGCGCGCGCTTCGGTGCCTCGCCGCGTTGGCCCGCGAGGATCGCTCGTTCTTCGGAAGTCAGTTCCACGTCGTTCGCTTCGCTTTCGTTTGCACGTTCACAATAGTCGGGACTGGCGCATCATGCTTCGGCGCTCGGCGGCAGGTGCTCGGCACGGCTCACGTCCTCGAGCAGGAGCAGCATCGCGGTCCAGTCTTCGTCGGCTCGTCCCCAGGGGCGCGCGAGCGAGAACATCTCGCGGGCGACGGCGCCGAGCAAAAGTGGCGCGCCGAGCTCGGCGCCGAGGCTCAATGCGTGGGTCACGTCCTTGTGTGCCATGCGCAGCGGGAAGCCAGGCGTCAAATCGCCGGCCAGCACCTTCTTCGGGTAGTTGACGATGAGCTGGCCGCGGCCGGCGGTCGTGCTGCTCAACACCTTCACCGTGGCTGCGCGGTCGAGGCCCGCCTTGTTCGCGAGCGTCAACGCCTCGGCGGTCAACAGCGCGCCAACCGTCGCCATGTAATTGTTGACGAGCTTGAGCTTGATGCCATGGCCGCGCGGTCCCGCGTGCACGATCGTGTCGCCGAGGCATTCGAACAAGGGCCGCGCTTCGGCAATGTCGTCGTCGTCCCCGCCAGCGATGATCAACAGCGTTCCGGCCGCAGCGTCGTGCGGCGTACGCCCGACCGGCGCGTCGATCGTCCGATAACCGCGGCGGGTGAGCTCGTCGCCGAGCACGATGCTCGCCGAGGCGCTGATCGTGCTCATGTCGATGACGAGACGACCCTGCGCGAGCGATGCACAGGCGCCGTCGTCGCCGAGGAGCGCCTGGCGCACATGCTCGGAATCGGGCAGCATCGTGATGACGACATCCGCACCCATCGCAGCATCGGCGGCCGACAGCGCGACCCGGCAGTTGCCGCCGCGAAAAGGAGCGAGTGCGCGCCCCGACGCGTCGTAGACGGCGACCGTGTGCCCGGCGCGCGCGAGATTGCGCGCCATGGGTGCACCCATCACGCCGACGCCCAGGAATCCGACTTTCATCATGCCCGGCGTCACGCCGTCTGCAGGACGCGCGACTCCCTGTCGCGCGTCCGGCTATGGTTGAACGGCTGGATGCCGCTGCTGATCTGCAAGGGTCCCGAGACGTTCAGGCGAAACTCGTACGTTTCCGGAACGATGAAGAAACGGCTGCACTCGATTGGCCGGTCCGATTTCGCGATCGATGCGCGCTCCATGACGAGCACCGGCCGTCCGGGCGCAAGCTTCAGCAGGGCGCCGATCCGCTTGCCGACTGCCCTCGCGCGAATGCCGATGTCGGCTCTGACGACCTGCTCGCCGATCACGTCGCGCAACAGCTGGTAGATCGTGTGCGTCTCCATCTGCTCGCGCGAGACCGAAGTGCCGTCGACGACGATGATCGCGTCGACGACCGCGAACGCCTGCGCATGCAGCTTGTAGAGGCGGCGCATCGCGACCGAGCGCCGGGTATCGCCTTCGAACGCGGTCGAAGCCCGGTCGGCGGGCGTCGCGACGCGGAAATCGAGCAGCTGCGTGCTCGGCCGCAATCCCTGCGCGATCAGCGAGTCGTAGAACCCCGTCAGGTTGTCGAGGCCATGGCGGACGACGGAGCCGGTGACGAACGTCCCCTTGCCCTGCTTGACCTCGATCAGCCCCTTCTTGTGGAGCAGCGCGATCGCCTGGCGGACGGTGACGCGGCTCACCGCGTGCTTCGCCATCAGCGCCTGCTCCGAGGGCAGGCGGTCGAATGCAGCGTAACGACCGCCGGCGATCTCACGCTCGAGCGCCTCGGCAAGTTGCACGTACAGCGATTCGAGGCGGTCGCGACGCAGGGGCATCGTGCTGCAAGACGTTCGTTGACGTGTTAATACGTTATAGGACGGCTTGCGTTTCGTCAATGCAGCGAACGGATTGGATGCAAGTTGCGATTCGTTGCATCGCCGCATGACAGCTGCGCGGACCTGCGCGAGCGTAAGATGCGGCTCGAAAATCATGCGCACGCTCTCTGCCGACGACATCGCGCGAGTCTTGCCGATGCGAGACGCGGTCGACGTCCTCGCAGACGCCTTTCGCGCGATTTCGCAACGCGAAGGCCAATACCCGGCAAGGATGCACGTCGCAATCGCGGGCGGCGATGCGCTCGTCATGCCCGGATACGACGGACGCGCGCATTTCGGCGTCAAGGTCGCGACGATCCATCCGGGGAACCTCGTCGCCGGCAAGCCGGGGACGCGCGCCACGTATCTGCTGCTCGACGCGCAGGACGGCGAGCCGCTGCTGCTTTGCGATGGGACGGCGCTCACGGCGCTGCGCACCGGTGCCGCGAGCGGCCTCGCGACGCGCCGCCTCGCGCGTGCCGGGGCGACGAAGCTCGCGCTGTTCGGTGTGGGTAGCCAGGCCTGCGCGCAGCTCGATGCGATGTTCGCCGTGCGCGCGATTGCCGACGTTGGCGTCGTCAGCCGCGATCCGAAGCGCGCCGAAACGTTCGTCTCCACCGCGCGTTCGCGCTACCCGCATGCGCGCATCGAACGAGCCGATGCCGCAAGCGCCGCGTCGCACGCGGACATCATCGTGACGGCAACGAATTCGCAGGTGCCGGTGCTTCAGGCGAGCTGGGTCAAGCCGGGCACGCACGTCAACGCGATCGGCTCCTTTCGCCCCGACATGCGCGAGCTCGATCCTGCCCTGCTTCGCCGGGCTCGGCTCGTCGTCGACGACCGCAGCTCGGCGCTCGTCGAGTCGGGCGAGGTCATCGAGGCGCTGCACAATGGCTACGTCGACGGGAGCAGCATTGCGGAGCTTGGCGAAATCGACGAAAACGCGCGGAGATCCGACGACGAAATCACGGTGTTCAAGACCGTGGGCCATGCCGCGCTCGATCTCTTCGCTGCGGTACGGCTGCTGCAGGCGTGTCCCCGGCATGAGCACGGGAACTGCGCCGGGTGACTCGAGGCGCGCTAGCTTGGCGTGCGCCTGCCCGCTCGCCTGTTCGATGCTTTTGGGGCGCCTGAGGCGGGTCCCTTCAGTCGCGCCATTACGTCATCGTAAGCGCCGGTTATGTGACGCTTGATGAGTTTGGAAGCCGCCACAGATCGCTTCGTCTTGAACGCTTCGAATATCGCGCGGTGATCGTCGAGAGCCTTGGCCTTCGCTTCCGCCCGATCGATCTGCAGCCGCAAATAGCGATCGGTGGCCGCATAAAGCGAAAGCAGAATCGACATCATGCGCGGGCGCCGGGCGGGCTCGCACATTGCCGTATGAAATGCCCAGTTCAAGCGGCTCAATGTCTCGGGTTCCGAGCCGTTACGGACTGCTTGCTCGTACTCGACAAGGCAGCGCCCGATCCGCGCAACGTCGTCGCCGTTCGCAGCGACCACCGCCTTCTTCAGCAATATCGACTCGAGCACCAGTCGCGCCTCGAACAGATCGACTGCGTCTTCGGCGCTGAGCGACGCGACAATGGCGCCCTTGTGCGTGTGGATCACGACGAGCCCTTCCGCCTCGAGTTGCAGCAGGGCTTCGCGAATCGGAATGCGACTCACGCCGAGTTCGGCAGCGACCGCTTCCTGCCTGATCTGCTCGCCGCCGGCGTACCTTCCGCTCACGATGCGCCGACGCAGCTCTTCGGCCACCGAGCTCGTCACCGTTTGCCGTTTGATGATCGCCGTGTTGGATCGCATTTTGCGGAGGAGTTGCGGTTGACAGTGCCGCTTGGGATTGTATCCAATATGCGGCACGTGCCGAGCGACGTCGTTCGCGCACATCGCGAAGGGTTTCCTGCATGAGGCTTGATCGCAACATCACCGTCGTCGGCGCCCACGCCGAAGGCGAAGTCGGAAGAGTGATCACGGGTGGTGTTCTTCCACCGCGGGGAGCGACGATGTTCGAGCGGATGACGACGCTCGAACGGGAAAGCCCATGGCTCCGCGACATGCTCCTCTTCGATCCGCGAGGAAGCGTGAACGCTGCCGTGAACCTCATCACGCCCCCGGGCGATCCCACTGCCGATTTCGGCATGATCGTCATGGAGTCGGACTACTTTCCTCCGATGTCCGGCTCGAATTTGATCTGTACCGTCACCGTCGCGCTCGAAACCGGCGTCATCTCCGTGCGCGAGCCGGAAACGTTATTGCGGGTCGATACCCCGGCGGGCCTCGTCGAAGTTCGTGCACAGTGCCTCGGAGGTCGTTGCAAACGGGTTACCTTCCGCAATGTGGCCTCGTTCGTCATGCATCGCAACCGTCCTGTCGAAGTTCCGGGTCTTGGGACAGTTCGGGTGGACGTCGCCTACGGCGGCATGATCTATTGCATCGTCGATGCCGCCGATGTCGGCTTTTCGCTCGCTCGTTCGGAAGCGCGCGATCTGGTCGAAATCGGCGAGCGCATCAAGTCCGCGGCAGCCGACCAGCTTCCCTCCGTTCATCCCGCCAATCCCGACATCCACACGATCAACCAGACCGAATTTGCAGGGCCGATCGAGATCCGCGACGGCGTGAAGACATCGAAAAACGCGGTCGTCGTGTCCCCGGGACGGCTGGATCGCTGCCCCTGTGGGACCGGGTCATCCGCGCGTCTCGCGCTCCTGCACGCGCGCGGCGAGTTGTCGCTGGGCGAGCCATTTCGCCATCTTTCGATTCTCGACACGAGTTTCGATTGCGCGATTGCCGCGACGGCGAAGGCGGGCGACGTAGCGGCCGTCATCCCCGAAATCTCGGGACGCGCATGGCTTACGGGCATTTCGCAATACGGCATCGATCCCGAGGACCCGTTCCCGACCGGTTATCGTCTCGGCGATACATGGTTTCGTTGACGCGCATGGGCATGCAGAGCCGATCCACCCGTGACTTGCCCGGAAGTGCAAAACGCCGAGGCTGAATCCAATGAACACGCAAGATAAGCAACTCGCATTGGGATTCGTCGGTACGGGCACGATTACGTCGGCGATCGTCGAAGGACTTTGCGCGCATCCCCCGGTGGCGCACCGCATTTGCTTGTCTCCGCGCAATGCGGACGTCGCAACCCGCCTGGTGACGCGCTTTCCCGTAGTGCGCATTGCCACATCGAACCAGGACGTGCTCGACGCCAGCGATGCCGTCTTCCTCGCCGTCCGGCCGCAGGTCGCGCGGCCGATCCTCGAGGCGCTGCGGTTTCGCCCCGAGCAGCATGTCGTCAGTCTTATCGCAACGTTTTCGCACGCACGCGTCGCCGCCTTGGTCGCACCCGCTCGAACCGTGACGTGCGCCGTTCCGCAACCGACGGTCTCGCGAAGGCTCAGCCCGACTGCGATATTTCCGCCGGATCGGTTCGTCACAGCGCTCTTCAACGAGTTGGGCGTTGCGTTCGAAGCATCGACCGAGGCCGAGTTCCACGCGCTGTTTGCCACCACCGCTGCGATGGCGACGTTCTTCACGCTGCTCGATACGCTCGCCCACTGGTTGACGGCGCATGACGTATCGTCGACGGCCGCGCGCGATTACGTCGCGAAGATGTTCCAGGGTCTCGCCGATGTGCCGGGACGATCGGCGTCGTCGTTCGCTGAACTTGCAGCAGAGTTCAAGACCCGGGGTGGACTGAATGAGCAGTTTGCCAACGCGCTCGCCGAGCGCGGTGTGTTTGCGGCGTGCTCATCGGCGCTGGACGTAATTCTCCGGCGCATCGTCGAAAGCGAAAATCGTCCATAGACCAGCAACACTACCGACGATCACCTCAGCGCGTTCTTGAACAGCTTGCCATCCTTCATGATGACGGCGAGATGCTTGCCTTGGTCCTGCAAAAGACCCAGGTCGGCGATCGGATCGCCATCAACCACGAGCAGGTCGGCACGCGCGCCTTCCGCGACGATGCCGATTTCCCCGGTCATCTGAAAGAGGTCTGCCGCAACCGACGTTGCAGAGCGGATGACATCGATCGGCTTCTGAATCTCGCCGCGAATCAGAAATTCTTCCGATTGCCGGTCGTGCATCGTGCCGAGCAGGTCCGTGCCGTACACGATCTTGACCCCGCGCCGGTAGCACATCTCGAGTGCCCGGGCGCCATGCTCGAATACCTCGGGCACCTTTTCCAGCACGTGCGGCAACAAACCGTGCTTTTCGCCTTCCTTCGCCATCGTGAAGAGGATCACGAGTGTCGGGACGAAGAAAGCGCCTTTCTCGACGTACAGCGCAGCAGTTTGCTCGTCGACCATGTTGCCGTGCTCGATCGACCGCACGCCGCACTCGAGCGCCCTTCGGATCGCTCGCGCTGTGTACGCGTGCGCCATGCAATAGATGTTCGCGGCCTCCGCTTCCTCGACCGCCGCACGCATTTCCTCGATCGAGAACTGAGTGCTCGATATCCGGTCCGTTGGCGATGCTATTCCTCCGGACGCCATCAGTTTGATGTGCGTCGCGCCTTTTCGTATTTCGTCGCGCACGGCCTTCCGCACCTCGGCGACGCCATCGCAAATGCGGCCGAGACCCGCACAACAGAGGCACTGCTCGAAGTTCTCGCCCGGGCGGCGCATATCGCCATGGCCGCCCGTTTGCGACAGCGCCTTGCCGCAATAGAGTATGCGTGGACCGTCGATGTATCCTTCCTCCACCGCGGCGGCGATGCCCCAGTCGGCGCCGCCCGCGTCGCGCACCGTCGTGAAGCCGCGCTGCAGCATGCCTTCCAGCACTCCTCGCATCCGGCTCGCCACGTAGAACGGCGACCACGTTTGCAACTCCAGGAAGCTGTTCGTCGCGCTAACCGTGTGGACATGCGCGTCGCACAGGCCGGGCATGATGACCTTGCCGGACACGTCGAGCACTGCCGCAGCCGATGTCTTGATCGTCGACTCGGATATCTCCTTGATGCGTCCGTCGACGACCAATACATCGTGCTCATGCAGTACGCTGCCCGCATTGACGTCGAGAATGCGGGCGTTGCGAAAGAGAATGGCGCTCATCCCGTCACAGCGAAGGCAACGGGTCCATTGGACGCCCCAACCACTTCATGTGGAGCTTGTTGAGCTCGCCATTGACCTTGTTGAAGAAGATGAACGAATTGAGCCATTGCAGCATGCTCGACTCGCCGATCTTCACGGCCATGTGCCCGGGGCTCGGACGAATGACGAATTTCAGGTCGAATTCCTTGTTCGGGTTCTTTTTCGCGAGCTCCACCGCGACGAAGCTGCTACACGCGAAGAGCTGCGCCTGACCGGAAAGGTACGCGGCAGCGGCAGCGGCGTCGTTCTCCATGCGCATGATGTCGGCTTTCGGGTTCATCTCCGTCAAGGCCGTCTCCTCGGTGTTGCCCTTGGCCGCTGCAACCTTGTAATCCTTGAGCTCGGCAGCCGAATGAACGGCCAGATTCTTCGGCCCGAACACCGCAAGCGAGGTACTCGCATACGGAGCGCTGAACCACACCTGCTTCGCGCGTTGCGGCGTGAGGCCCATCAGCGACACGGTGATGTCGACCTTGTCGGTGAGCAGATACGGAATCCGGTTCGCACCCGTCAGCGGAACCAGCTCGGCCTTTACGCCCAGCGCCTTGGCCAACATGTTGGCGAGGTCGATGTCGAATCCCTCGGGCTCCCGATTCGCGCTCTGGAACCCGAAAGGTGGAAGATCGGCAGGAATGCCGATACGGATAACGCCCTTCGACAGCACGTCCTGGAACTTGTCCGCGTATGCGGTTCCCGCCACGCCGACTGCGAATCCGGCAATCGCCAGTACCTTAACCACTTGTCGCAACATGTTCACCCTCCTGTGGACCGTCTGGTTTGAGTTTCCGCTTGGCGCGAAAACGGTGCTACGCCGCTCCTGGCGGCATCAGTTGAGAACCGCGCCGAGGAAGCTCCGGAGCTCCTCGGTCGTCGGTTTTTCGAAAAGCGTTGCCGCCCTGCCCTGTTCCCATATGGTTCCCTGATGAATGAAAAGCACGCGGTTCGCGACCCGGCGCGCGAAGTTCATCTCGTGCGTGACGAGCATCATCGTCATTCCGTCCCTGGCCATGTTCTCGAGGACGCGCAACACCTCGCCGACGAGCTCCGGGTCGAGCGCCGAGGTGATCTCGTCGAACAGCATGAGCATCGGCGACATTGCCAGCGAGCGCGCAATTGCGACCCGCTGCTGCTGTCCTCCGGATAGCTGGTCGGGATACGCGTGCATCTTGTCCTCCAACCCCACGCGGCGAAGCGCGTCTCGCGCGAGCGCTGCTGCGTCGGCCTGTGAGACGCGCTTCACGATCGTCGGGCCCAGCGTGATGTTGCGCAAGACGGTGAGATGGGGAAACAGGTTATAGCTTTGAAACACGAATCCTACGCGCGCGCGCAGCTTGCGAAGGTCGGCGCTCGGATCGTGAACCGGGATTCCGTCGACGAACAGCTCACCCGCCTGGATCGACTCGAGGCCATTGATGCAACGAAGCAACGTGCTCTTGCCTGAGCCCGAGCGGCCGATGATCGCGATGATTTCACCCTTCGAAACCGTGAGATTCACGCTGCGCAGCACTTCGTGCTCGCCGAAGCGCTTGACGACGGACCGCAGGTCAACGAGCGGCATGGAGTTTGTGCTCGAGGTAGCGGCTGTAGGTTGTCAGCGGATAGCACAGCGCGAAGTACAGCGCACCGACCATCAGGTAAACCGAAAGCTGAGCAAGCGTCGCGGCGGCGGTCATTTGACCTTCCCGCGTCAGTTCCACGAAACCGATGACTGCGGCGAGCGACGTATTCTTGATGAGTTGCATTACGAAGCCCACGGTCGGCGGTATGGCGATCCGCAGCGCCTGCGGAATGATCACGTGTCGCAACTGCTCGACATACGACATCCCGATCGACGCGGACGCTTCCCATTGAGTCCTCGGAATCGAGAGCAGCGCGCCGAGCCATATTTCGCCGAGGAAGGCACCCGAGTAAACCGAGAAGGCGCATGTCGCTGCGAGCCACGCGGGAACGTCGATGCCGAATATGGGAAAGCCGAAAAAGAAGAGAAACAGCCACGCGAGAAGCGGTACGCCCTGCACGAGTCCTATGTAGCCGCGCGAGACGAGCCGTGCGGGACGTTTCGTCGCTCTGCCCAACGCCGCGACGAGCAAGCCGATTGGCGCGCCACCCAGCAGCGCGAGGAGCGTCAGCAGCACTGTCCAGCGCAGCGCAAACAGCAAATAAAGCGGGTCGATCCAGCTGAGGTCGCGAATCACGAGCGGCGGAACAGCAACCTATAGGCGAGACCGAGCAGCATCCGCAGCAGCAACGCCAACGCGAGGTAAGCGACCGCGATCACCAGGTAGACCTCGAAATCGCGATACGTCCGCGACTGAATGATCGAGCCGGCATAGAAGAGCTCGGGAGTGGCGATCTGCGACGCGACGCTCGTGGCGAGCATCAGGAGAATGAACTGGCTCGTCAGCGACGGATAGACATTCCTGATTGCAGGTACGAGGACGATATGGCGGAAAATCTGCGCACGTGTGAGGCCAAGCGCAACGCCTGCTTCGACTTGCGAGCGTGGAATGCTTTCGATGCCCGCGCGAAGGATTTCGGCGGCGTAGGCGCCGAGATTGAGGGCGAGGCCTATCGTGGCGACGGGAATCACGTCGAGCTTGATGCCGATGCTCGGGAGTCCGAAAAAGACGACGAAGAGTTGGACGAGAAGCGGCGTGTTGCGGATGAGTTCGACGTACCCGCGCGCCACGCGCCTTGCCCACAGCCCCCCATAGACCGACAAGCACGCGACGGCGAGGCCGATGACGAATCCCAGGGCGATCGTCGTGGCCGTGAGCTGCAGCGTAAGGAGCAAGCCGTCCAGCAGCGCATCCTGCGCGGCAAAGACGTCCCGGAAATGGAACGCGTAGCTCATCATCGCGACATCGGGCGTCGGCAGCGTGTCGCCATCGCTGGCGTTTACACCACCGGCAACCTCATGCGGCCGAGAGCGTCGATCGTCGCGTCGATCGTTGTCAATACATGGTTCCGCTCCTCGTCGGTCAGCGGCAACCGGGGTGGCCGAACCCATTCAGGCGCGCCATAAACCTTGTGCTCGGCGAGCTTGATGTACTGGACGAGCTTGACGTGCGTATCGAGATGAAAGGCGGGCGTCAACAGGCGATAGAGCGCCCGCGCATCGGCGAATCTCCCCGCCATGCACAGATCGAAGAGGCGCACGCATTCGGTTGGCCAGGCGTTCGTCATGCCGGACACCCAGCCGGTCGCTCCGAGCGCCACGCTTTCCAGAATCAGGTCGTCCACACCGCAGGAGACGCTGAAGCGGCTCCCGACAGCGTTGAAGATGTCGGTGACACGCCGAATGTCGCCGGATTCCTCCTTGATGCACTGGATGGAGGGTACGTCCTCCAGTTCACGCAGGACGGCAGGCGTTACGTCAACCTTGTAGGCGAGCGGATTGTTGTAGATCATGATGGGCAGATCGCTCGCCGCGGCGATCGCCTTGTACCACTCGGCCGTTTCCCGGGCATCGGTCATGTACGCGAGGCTCGGAAACACCATCAACCCCCGCGCGCCGCAAGCCTGGAACAAACGCGCCGACGCGACTGCGTTCTCGGTAGAGATCTCCGCGAGTCCCGAGAGCACGGGAACGCGTGCACCGGCCGCCTCGACTGAGGCACGGATCACGCGTTCCCTTTCGTCGGATCGCAATGACGCGTTCTCTCCCAGCATCGGCAGTACGATCACGCCGGAAACGCCGTGGGTGACGAGTCGGTCGACGCTCGACTGCATCGCGGCGAGGTCCAGCGATCCGTCCCGATGCATCTTCGTCGTGACGGCGGGGAATACGCCTGTCCATTCCATCGATGTCTCCTCCTATGCCGGCGGTGGGCCGCCTGTATGATTGCATCCAATTATAGGATCATGCAGGCCCGACGAGTCAACGGGGCGCCCGGCCCCCGAAGCGTACGTTCTTAAAGGCAGCACCCGAGCACGCAGCGCAACTCGGGATTCAGCATGTTCCTGGGGTGCCCGGCGTGCCGGCCGAATCCGAACGCCGCGATGAGGTTGTCCGCCGCAGCGAGCGACGTGTCGTGACGTCCCGCATCGTCGCTCGGCGCATCGATCGTATTGGTGACGATGATGCCGGCGCGCGTGCAGGCGTCGAGGTCGAGCCCCGCCGCGGACGAGCCGATCCTGCAAATGGCCTTCAGATGCGGAAGCGTCGAGATCAGCTCCTCATCGATGTCGATGCCGCACGCGTCGAGAAGCGCGGACTTGCCGGCGAGACCTGCGCGCACTGCTTCCCGGTTCGATGCGTCGACTTCGCCGGTCACCTCGACGTCGAAGAAGGGTGCAAGGCGCGCGAGCAATTCCGGAAAGGAAGCCCCGGCCAGCAGGACCCGGTGATGTGCGAGGCCGGCAAGCGACAGCCGCGTCACCATGAGAGAGACTCGAGCGCCGGCCGTCCGCGAATGCGGTCGGCGATCTTCTCGGCGATCATGATCACCGGCGCATTGATGTTTCCCGACGTGAGGTCCGGCATCAGCGACGCGTCGACGACCCGCAGGCCCTGCACGCCGCGCACTCTTCCCTCGTCGTCGGTGACCGCGAGTGGATCGTCCGCCGAGCCCATCCTGCATGTTCCCGCCGGGTGATGCACGGTGATCGCCGTCTTGCGGATGAATGCGTCGAGCGCGTCGTCGCTTTCGACCTCGGCCCCCGGCAGCGATTCGCGCTCGGCGAACCGCGCGAGCGATGGCTGGCGCACGATTTCGCGCACGCGGCGGATCGTCGTGCGAACGACCTTCCAATCGTGCGGATCGCAGAGGAAGTGCTGGTCGATGCGCGGCGCCGCAAGCGGGTCGGCGGACGCGAGCCGCACTTCTCCGCGGCTTCGCGGATGCAGCATCACGGTGCGACACGCGAATCCGTCGGCAAACGGCTTGCGAAAGCCCGGGAACCACGGCCAGGCGGGCAGAGACGCGTTGGTCAGGATCAACTGCATGTCCGGGCATGCGAGCTGCGCGTCGCTTTTCAGGAATCCGACGACGCCGCCCGGTATGTCGGATGCAAAGCCCCGGCCGAAGGCGTAAGCATTGGCGAGCGACATCGCGATGCGGTCGGCACGCATGTTCCGAAGAAACGGGCTTTGCTCGCGCCGCCGGTACGTCAGGATCACCGAGACATGATCCTGCAGGTTCCTGCCGACGCCCGGCAGCGCGGCCTTGACCGCAATGCGATGCTCGGCGAGCCGCGAAGGATCGCCGATGCCCGAAAGCATCAGCAACTGCGGCGAATTGATGACCCCGCCCGCGACGATCACTTCGCGCGCCGCGACGGCGCGCTGCGCCGTGCCACCCTGCATGTATTCGACGGCGCGCCCGGTCTTCCCATCGAACACGATCCGCGTCGCGTGCGCATTCACGCGCACGTCGACGTTGCCGCCCGCGACCGCCGGACGCAGATAAGCACGCGCAGCACTCATCCGCTTGCCCCCGGCGATCGTCACCTGCAGGCGGCCGAACCCGTCGGCACCGTTCGCGTTGTAATCGTCCATGATCGGATGGCCGGCTTCGCGCGCCGCCGCCATGAACGCGTCGTTCAGCGGATCGTCGTAACGGCAGTACTGCACGGACACCGGACCATCGCCGCCGCGCCACGCGTTCGCGCCGCGCCCCCACCGTTCGAGGCGCTTGAAGTATGGCAACACGTCCGCGCTGCCCCAACCGTGCGAACCGCCCGCGGCCCAACGATCGAAATCCGCCGGATGGCCGCGGACGAATGCCATTGCGTTGGTCGACGAGGAGCCGCCGACTACCTTGCCGCGCGCGCATTCGACGGCGCGACCGCCGACGCTCGGTTCGGGGCTCGCGAAGTATTGCCAGTCGACCCGTCGTTCGGTGAGGATCTTTCCCCAGCCGAGCGGAATGTGAATCCAGGGACTGCTGTCCCAGCCGCCGGCCTCGAGCACCAGCACGCGCACGTCGCGATCCTCGCCCAGGCGATACGCAAGCGCGCAACCGGCCGAGCCGGCGCCGACGATGACGTAGTCGAATTCGCGTTCGCGAGACATCAAAGACGCGCGCACGCGCACGGCTGCGCGCTCGACGCAAAGGAACCGATGCCGCCCGCAGCGGCATCGGTATCGATACGCGCGTTCAGCGCTTCAGCGGATTCGCCTTCTCGACGAAGCTCGAATTGAAGCCGCCAGCCGCATTGAAATCTGCAGGCAGCACGCTCTGGTCCTTCAGCACCTGCGCCGTCGCGTTCCATTGCTTGTCGGAAATCGCGCCGATGCCGTGCTGCTTCGTATAGGGGCTGAAGAACGTCGACTTGATGTCGGCCTGCAATTGTGCCATCAGCGTGTGCTCCTTGCCCTTGTATTCCGGGTTCGCCTTCACGGTGACGTCGACTGCCTGCTCCGGATTCTCGACGGCGAACGCAAACGCCTTCATGTAAGCGTTGACGAAGCGCTGCACCAGGTCGGGCTTCTCCGCGATCGTCTTCTCGGACGTGAAGACGCCGGAGCCATACGCGTCATAGCCATAATCGGAGCCGAGCAGGATCGACAGCGAGCCCGGCCCGCCGGCATGCGCCTCGAGCTCGGGGACTTCGGCGTCGATGTAGCCGGGGACGACGTCGACGCGCCCGAGCAGCAGCATGTTCTCGTACGGAGGCGCGACGGTGCTCTGCTTGAAATCGGCCAGGTTGAGGCCGTTCTTCGCGAAGAACGACTTCAGGAACACGTACGTCGAGCCGCTCGGATGCACGCCGACGTTCATGCCCTTCATGTCCGCGGGCTTCGACATCGGGTGCTTCGCCTTGATCGAGATCATCGCGAGCGGGCTTTCCTGATTCACTGCGACGAGTGCGACGACCGGCAGCTTCTGCGAGCGACCCACCTGCAACGTCGGCAGGTCGGCGAAGCCGAAATCGGCATTGCCGTTCGCGACGAGCTTCAGTGCATCGGTCGATCCCGTGCCCTTGCGGATCGCTGTGACATTGATGCCCTGCTCCTTGAAGTAGCCCTTGTCGCGCGCGACGAAAAACATCGCATGGTCACCGCGCACGAGCCAGTCGAGTTGCACCGACACGTCGTCGGCCGCTCGTGCGACGCCGGCTCCCGCCATCATCGCCGCGCTCGCGACGAACGCGAGCAGCGCCCTCCTCCATTTGCTCATCATCATTGGTACCCCTCTCGTTGACAACGATCCGTGTCGTTCGCTCATGCCGCGTGCGGCATCCAGTCGATGTAGCGCCGCTCGATCCACTCGATCGCGTAGTAGAACAGCATTCCCAGCACCGACACCTCGACGAGCGCCGCGAACACGAGCGAGGTCTGCATCTGCGTCGATGCGAACTGGATCATGTAGCCCAAGCCCGCCTGGGCACCGGCGAACTCGCCGACGATCGCGCCGATGACGGCCAGCGTGATCGCCACTTTGAGCCCGGCCATCAGGTACGGCAGCGAATTCGGAATCTGGATGCGCCAGAGAATCTCGTTGCGCGTTGCGCCGACCGAGCGCATCAGCGCGATCAGATTCGCATCCACTGTCTGCAGGCCGACCAGCATGTTGATTGCCACCGGGAAGAACGCGATGACGACGATCAGCACGACCTTCGGCGCGAGGTCGAAGCCGAACCAGAGGATGAAAAGCGGCGCGAGCGCGACCTTCGGCACGTTCTGGAACAGTACGACCAGCGGATACAGCGCACGCCCGAACGTCGCGAAGCGGGCGATGATCAGTGCAACCGCGGCACCGGCGACGCCGGAAAGCAGAAAGCCCGAGACGATTTCCTGCGCGGTGATCCACGCCGCGTAGCCCAGGTCGCGCTGCCGCGCCACGAGCACGCCAACGATGGCACTCGGCGGCGGCAGCACGAACGCGGGCAGCTTGAAGATGCGGGAGGCCGCTTCCCATACGACGACGATGCCGACGAACAACGCGAATGCCGGCATGATGCGCGACATCGCATCGCGCGTTCGCACGCCGGGCGCAGGTCCGGCATCGTTGGCACCGGAGGCACGCGCCACATGCTCGTCCACCGTAGCTCCAGTAACGTTCCCCCACGCTTGCGGCTCCTTGAACGATGCTCGAGCTTCGCTCTCGCTCGTTCGCCCTCGGGGCGGCCCGTCGGGCTCACACGCTGCGCTGCCCCCGGTGGGGGCGGAATTCGCACCTTGGGACGGCCCTGCGGTGCTCATGCCGCGATCGCCTGCCGATGTCCTTCCTTCAGCAACCGGCGCAGGCGCGCGGTCGCGCGCGCGAATTCGGGCGCCGCGTAGCTCTCCTCGTTGCGCGGGTACGGAAGGCCGATCGGCAGCGCCTCGATGATGCGCGCCGGATTCGACGCCATCACGTGCACCTCGCGCGACAGGAACGCCGCCTCGTCGATCGAGTGCGTGACGAGCACGATCGTCTTCTTCGTGCGTTCCCAGATTCCGAGCAGAAAGTCGCTCATCTCCTCGCGCGTAATCGCGTCGAGCGCGCCGAACGGCTCGTCCATCATCAGCACTTCCGGATCGAGCGCGAGCGCGCGCGCGATCGACACCCGCTGCCGCATGCCGCCCGACAATTGCGCCGGACGCTTCTCGGCGGCGCGCTCGAGCCCGACGAGCCGCAACATGTCGGACGCGCGTCCGCGGATCTCGTCGTTGCCGCGTCCTGCATGCGCGACTTCCATCAGCAGCGCGACATTGTCGAGCGCATTCTTCCACGGCAGCAACGTCGCTTCCTGAAACACGATGCCGATGCGGCGCTGACGGACAGCTTCGATCGGCGTAACGCCGGCGACGGACACGTCACCGGCGGTCGGCGGCAGCAATCCGGCAAGCACCTTGAGCAGCGTGCTCTTCCCGCATCCCGATGGACCGATCAGCGAGACGAAGCCGCCCTTCGGCACCGACAGGCTGACGTCATTCAGGACGCGCGTGACGCGTCCGGCCACCGTGAAGTCGACGCAGACGCCGCGCGCGAGGATATGGGGAGGCGCGTTCAACGCGATCGCCCCATCAGCCGGTCGCGGTCGCCTTCTGGAACGCCGGCCGCTTCTGCAACTCGGTCACCCACGCCTGCGTCTTCGGCATCGCCGGCAACCCGAGTGGAAAGCCGATGCAGCGCTTGACGATCGGGCCGAGCGCGATGTCGGCCAGCGAAAATTGTCCGCCGGCGACCCACGACGATTTCGCAAGTGCGCCTTCGAGCAGCTCGAGCTCGTTCGCGAGATTGGTCGCGGTATCGGGTGCGCGCTCGCCTTCGGGCTTCTTTGCATCGCGAAAGCCGCCGAGATAGGCGGGATTGAGCTCGGCCAGCAGCCAGTCCATCCAACGCTCGACCTGCGAGCGCTGCGCCGGATCGGCGGGATAGAGCGTGCTCTTCGTTTTGTTCGCGAGATAGCGCAGGATCGTGTTCGACTGCCAGACGACGGTGTCGCCGTCGACGAGCGTCGGCACCTTCTGCATCGGGTTCATCGCCGAGTACTCGGGCGTCGTCGTGTTCTGGAACTGGCGGCCGTAGTCCTTGCGCTCGTAGGGCAACCCGAGTTCCTCGAGGAGGAAGATCACCTTCTGCACGTTGCCGGACGTCGCCCGGCCCAGTAGCTCGATCATCGCTGGTTTCCTTCTGTTGGTCGTGAATGAATCAAAGCGGCCTGTACGCGATGCATTCGATCTCGATCTTCGTGCTGATCACCGCCCGCGCCTCGACCGTGGTGCGCGCGATGCGCCCCTCCGGAAAGTATTCCTTGAACACGCCGTTGTAGCGGCCGAAGTCGCGCGCATCCTCGAGATAGGTCGTCACCTTCACCACGTCGGAGAGCTCGCAGCCCGCATCGGCGAGCACGCGCTTGACGGCTTCGAGCGTCGCGCGCGTCTCCTCCTCGATGGTGCCGGCGACCATGTTGCCATTGGCGTCCTTGCCCACCTGCCCCGACACGTAGACGTAATCGCCGGCGCGGACAGCCGGGTGAAACGGCAGGTTCGGATTCTTCTTGCCGTAGACCTCGATATTGCGCGAATGATCCCCCCACGCTCGCGGCTCCGCCGCATCGCTGCCCCCCGGGGGGGCGGAATTCGCGCTTGGAGGCGGCTCTGCAGCGCTCATTGGAGAGATTCCGTCAACAGGCGGTTCACGACACGCGGCTTTCGATGATGCTCAAGCCCCGCTGCCGGTCGATCAGGTAGATGAGCCCCGACGGGTCGACGGTGCAGTCGTTCGACGACGGCATCGCATAGCCTTCGGGCGTATCCGGCTCGTAAAAGCCGACCTCGTGCGGCGCGAACGGATCGCTCACGTCGACGAGCCGCAAGCCGCGCGCGAACCACGCGAACGGAATCGTCGTGCCGTGGAAGCGTTCGGACGGCTGATGGCAACCCATCATCGGCGGTTGCGGGGCACCGTCGACATCGAGGCCTGGCACCTGGAACGTCGCGATCGGGGTGGGCTGCCGCTCGAAGCTGATGTCGTAGACCCACGCGAAGGCCGGCGGCGACGGCCGCAGCTTCGCGACGTCTTCGTCGGCGACGAGCATGATGTCGCGGCCCTTGAGCTTCGTCGGCATGCGAAGCGCCGTATGCGTCGGATGCGGGTCGGCGGGACCGGTGTTCACGGCCGACACGAGCGCCGGCTTCGACATGTCGGAAATGTCGAGGATGAAAAAGCCGTGATGCCAGTACGAGACGTAGAGGCGATCGCCATGCCGCAGCGGGTGATGGCAGCGCGGCTTCACGTAATCGTCCCATGGATACTCTTCGCCGCCGGCGACGTGCTGCCCGGGAATCCACCAGCGGCCGACTTCGTCGGGCGCCTCGGGATTGGCGAGGTCGAGGATCATCATGATGTTGCCGACATAGCCTTCCGCCGTCGGCGAGATGTACGCGTAGCGGCCGTCGAAGTCGTAGCGGTGCACGCCGCCGCCTTCGCCATTGACGCGCCATTTGTTCACGAGCTTCGGTCGGGAAGGCGTCGACACGTCGAAGATGCCGAGGCCGCCGCCGAACTCGGGCGCGCCGTCGCGGAACTTCTCGTAGTTGACGACCATCAGGCCGTTCGCCACGCGCACCTTGTGCGAATGCCATCCCATCGGCACGTCGAGCTTCGCAATCAGCCGCGGATGCTTCGGGTCGGCCACGTCGTAGATCGACGTGCCATCGGGTGGCCGCATATGCGATACGTAAAGCGTATCGCGGTCCCACCAGACCTGTCCGCCCCCGGGACAGTCGATGTAGCTCACGAGCCTCGTGTTCGACGCGCGCGCCATGATTTTTGCCGTTACCGCAGATCGACGACGTCGCCTGCGGCGGTTCGTCCATAACGCGTGAGAAGACCGAATGCAGCGAGGGCCGGCTCGTCGCTTGCGACGAACAGGATCAGCGGATCGCTGCCATCGTTGACGTACTCGACCCAATGCCCGCCGGGAATCGCGACGGTGTCGAACGGCTCGAGGTCGAAGCGCTGACCGTCGATCAGCGTGTGGCCGCGCCCCTCGAACGGCGCGACGAGCAGGCTCGCCGACTGCCTGATCGGCAGCGTCGTCTCGCCCTTGCGCACCATCTGCATGAAGAACGTCATCGTCCTGTAGACCGGGCCGCCGGTCAGCGGATCGACGTACTCGATCAGCAGGCCTTCGTGCGGGTTGTCGGCGAAGTCGCGATGCTTCTCGAGCAATTCGCGCATCGCCTCGTAGCGATAGACGTACATCGGCGAGGAACCGCCGACGCCGCGGAAGTGGTCGACGAACCGCAGCTTGAGCCCGCCCGCGCCGTAGACGCGCGCCGAGTAATCGCTGGGGAAGCGTGCCGTCTGCTTCTTCGCGGCGACGCCGCCTTCCTTGTAGTCGTGATCGAAGGCGAGCGCGTTCAGGTTCTCGACCAGTGGATAGTCGAGCACCGACAGATTGATCGCCGGCTCGTCGCCCACGTTGCCGTGGTTGTGCCAGGTGTCGCGCGGCGTCAGCACCATGTCGCCCGGGCCGAACGTGATGTCCTCGCCTTCGACACCGGTGAAGTTCTTCGCACCCGTGAGGCCGAAGCGAATCGCGCTCGCCGTGTGCCGATGCGGCGGCATGATCTCGTTCGGATCGTTCAGCCGATAGGCCGTGTACAGCGTACTGACACTTGCGCGCCGCGGCGCAAGGCCGGGATTGATCAGTATCAGCGAGCGGCGGTCGGTGTCTCCGGTCGTGACGAGCTGCGCGGATCGGTGCAGCAGCGATTCGATGTCGTCCTTGTAGCTCCAGCGAAACGGCAAGGGCTTCGGCCCGTTCATCAGTTGCCGGATCTCGTCGTGCTCGACGTCCGACGATTTCGCCCAGAACGGAAACATGTTTCGCGCGCCGATCTCGGCATACATGTCGCGCAGCGCGGCTTCCTTTGCAGGTCCCGTCAGTTTCAGTTCGTGAGGATTACCCATCGTGACCTGCCTCCGAAGCGTCGATTCGCCGGATAGTGCCAAGCGCGCGCGATGCTGTCAACCACGTGATGACCATGCCGACTATGGTTGGACACCAGAGCCTCTGCAGGCACCGCACCATTCGTCGTCGGCCGACTTGAATTCCATTCAAAACGCGACTAGCATCCGGCCATCGCAGGAGTCGCAACCATGCGCAACCAGGCTCGACCGGAGGCTTCAAAGGAACCGTCCATCACGACGCTTGCCCGCCAATTGCGAACGCGCCTTTCGAGCGGCGAAGCGTTGCCGGCCGAGCGCGCGCTGGCGGAACAATACGGCGTCAAGCGACACCGCGTACGCCAGGCCCTCGCGCAATTGCGCGAGCAGGGAGACCTCGATTCGTCGCCGCGAGCCAACGCCGTCGACGGCGAGTCGATGATCCGCTCGACCAATCCGATCGAGGTGATCGAGTTGCGACTTGCGCTGGAGCCCGCGCTGGCGCGCCTTGCCGCGGTCCGGGCGACACCGCTCGAAATCGCGCGCATCATGCGCGCCGCGACGACGCCTGCGGATGCGCAGCGCAACACGCAGGATCTCGTGTTTCACAAGCTGGTCGCGGCGGCGAGCGGCAACGGACTGGCCGCCGATCTTTACGCGCTGCTGCGCAAGGTGGGATCCGACGCGCGCGTGCGCGTGCAGAGCAGCGACCCGCAGTGTCCCAATCGCCTTGCGCAGCGCGACCAGGAGCATCACGGCGTCGCGGAAGCGATCGCGGCGCGCGATCCCGAGCGTGCGGAAGCGGCGATGCGGACGCACCTGAACGCCGTGCACCGCATCATCCTGAACCGCCTGATGGCCGCTAACGCGGCGTGACGTTCGGCTCGTTCGCTAGTCGCACGGCAACCCGTTCGTGCCCGTGAGCCGAACCCAGGTTCGCTCGCCCGCACCGCTTGGCAGCGGCGGCTGCAGACCCGCGCGCGACGCGTATTCGAAGTGCATCGACGTGCAATCGGGAAACGCGACCGAGACGGTTCCCCACGGCGACTGCGCCGAGGTCGCGCCGAAATCACCGGCGAATCCGCCGCCGCCAAACGACGACATCGGCACGCTGACGGCGCGCACGCCCGGCACGAACGGTGCCGTCCCGAACAGCCAGAACGATGTGCCATCGGCGTCGTAGGTGAACCACGCAAGCGACACGTAGCGCGAAGGCTCGCTGGCCGTGGGACCCCGGTCACCCACTTCGACGATCATCCCTTCGCCGGCGTGCGCGGGATCGAAATAGTTGCCCGCGTTGTAACCGGTGATCGGCATCGGTGCGCTCGCGTCCGGAAACGCGGTCGGGTCATACGCGGGAATCGACAGCACGAGCGCCGGTGGCGGCGGGCTGATGCCGTCCGCCTGCGGGTTCGGGATCGTGACGTCGAGCGCCTTGTTGAAATCGAACGTCGAGCCCGGCACGTCGGGAGGCAGCGCCGACGGCACGAGGAGGCCCGGAAAGTCGGCGTCCTGCCGCACGTTCTCGACGACCAGCGTGACCGCCGAAGCGATGAGCGCACCGGGCTGGATGCTCGCCGTGCGGGTGTTCGGTTCCTGCGCAAGGCGCATGGTCGCCGTGTGACCCGCCTGCCGTGCGACGAGGCCGTAAGAGAACGGGAACTGCACGGCGAGCGTCGGATCGGCATTGAGCGCGCGCGCGATGCGCACGAGCAGCGCCGAACGGCCACCTTCGCAAGCGACGCGCCAGAACGCGAAGTCGACCGTCTCGAACCCTTGATATTCGGACGTTTCGAGATTCACCTGCGCGAGTTTCGTCGGTTGCCGATACGAGAGGGCCGGCGGGGTATCGACGAGCGGCGCGGACAGGCAACTTGGCGGATATCCAGCGCCGTTCGCCGCGACGGGCCCCGTCGTCACGGCCGTCGCCACTCCGGGCACGATGGCGGCGGCGAGCAACAGTGGAATGACCGGAAGTACGGTGATGCGCAGACCGCACCCAGCCGCACGCGTGCGCGCTTGCGGACGGAGTGACGCTTGCAAAGCCGGCAACGGCATTTGATTCTCTCCCCCGTGCGCCACGTTGTCTGGATTCCGTCCCCGAGGGGGACGGTCGAGCAGCGCGTAGTCTAGGGCGCGCTCGTCTTCCATTCGTTTCGTCGCGGCGCCCGATTTGTTTCATCTGTTTCGCGACACGCGCCGTGCCGGCATCGTGCGGGTCCGTCTCGATCTGCCGGGGAAAGGATCAACCCGACAGCGCCTTCTTCGACGCCACGAAGAGCCGGCCACGCTCGCGGGCGAGCCGCTCGACTTCCTCGCGCGTGTAATCGAACAGCCCTGCCTGCGTCTTGATGCCCAGCTTGCCGTCGCTCACCTTGGCGGTCACCGTCGACGAAATGCCGCTGCCGTTGCAAAGGTCCCTGTTGAGATAGCTCGCCACGGAGGTGTAGATGTCGAGGCCCGCCATGTCGAGAAGGCGCAGCGGACCGACGACACCGAGCTTGTAGCCGATGCCCCAGCGCACGATCGTGTCGATCGCTTCGGCAGACGCCACGCGCTCGTCGAGCAGATGCAGCGCCTCGCGCATGATCGCGTAGAGGATGCGGTTCTCGACGAATCCGGGCACATCGCGATCGACGACCGCCGGCAACATGCGCAGGCTTTCGACGACCGCTTTCGTCGTGTCCATCGTCGCCGTCGACGTTTGCGCGCCCTTGACGATCTCGATCACCGGAATCAGGTGCGGCGGGTTCGACCAGTGCATGCCGACGACCCGGCCGGGGCTCGGCAAGCCTTCCTGCAGTGCAGAGATCGGAATGCCCGACGTGTCGGACGCGAGGATCGCGTCCTCGCGGGTCTTCTCGGACAACGACGCGAAGATCGAGCGCTTGAGCTCGAGACGCTCGGGCGCGTTCTCGAGGACGAAATCGGCGGCGGCAATCGCGTCGGACGCATCGACGGCGAGGGTCAATCGCGCTCGCGCTTCGTCGACGTCGGAGATCGTGGCAAAACCGCCGGCCCGCAAGGTGTCGAAGACGAATTCGACGCTGGCACCCGCCTTGGCGATCTGCTTTGCATCGACGTCGGACAGTGTCGTCGCATATCCGTAACGCGCGAAGGTGGCAGCGATGCCGGGTCCCATCGTCCCGGCCCCGAGAATGACGACGTTCCTGATGTTCTCGACGGTCATGATCATTTCCTGCGCACCAAACAAAGAGGCCCGCGCGGAGCGGGCCTCGCAGCTCACACAAGGCGACGTCAGTTGTTCTTCGCCACCACGGTCGAGCGCTCGACCTTCGACGGCGCCGTTGACTTCTTCGCGACGGTCTGCTTGTTCGCGGTGACCTTCGCAACGGCATGCGTCGACTTGCTCGCGGAAGCCTGCACCTGCGCTTTGTCGACAGGCGTCGACGATGCCATAGAAGCCTGCTGGCCGTGGTCGCCACCACAGTCTGCCCACGTCATCGCAGGTGCGAGCGCGAAGACAGCGAGCGTCAAACCGGTCATGATCTTCTTCATCGGACCACCTCCTTTCGCGGTTGCCGAGCGGTCAATCTGCGCGCAATCGGCGGGCGTGTCAACAGCCGCGAGCGCGCACCACGTCCGCTATCGGAACTCGGCCAATTCGGGATCGTCGATGCGCTGCGCGGGCAGGCCCGTTATGGCGGGCAGCTCGGACAATCGCGGCACGCCGACCTTGAAGCGCACCTCGCCTTCAGACTTCCATACCATCAGCGGCGTCCCCGGCGCGCCGAACGCACGCATCAACTCGGTGTTCGCCCGCAATCGCGCGGCCAGCGCCTTGGGCACGTTAGCGAGCGGCGTGATGCCGCCGTCGAATTTCGACGCGTCGTAGCGGGTCTCGTTCGTGTGCAGCGCCGCGACGCGATCGGGCGCCTGCATGATCGCCGCCGCACGTCCGACCGAGCTTGGCTGCTGATAGGCGACCGGCACCCAGCGAACCTGCAATCCCGCCTTCTCGTAAGGCTGCAGCGCCTTCCAGGTGAGGTGACAATAGAAGCAGTTGGCGTCGAAGAACACGTACACGAGATGCTGGGCAGACCTGGCGCCTTCGACGACGGCATCTGCCATTTCGAGCTGCGCGAACAGCGCGTCGACCTTGTGCGAGGACGCGGGTTTCGCCGATGCGTTGCCCGCCGCCTCGGCCAACGGCGCGGAAACGGCGGCGGCGACGAGCGTCCACGCAACCGCCTTGATCAGCCAACCCGTGATGCGCCCGCAACGATCGAATGCGCACGTGGCGGAAAGGCGTTTCCTCGATACAGGCTCGATGTCCATCGGCACCTCGATTGTCGTTCCTTTGGGGACTGTAACGGATAATGCCGTACAACAGCGATCGAGCTTGCCTTGTGCCGGTCGGAGGAGATTCCATGTCATCGACGCGCTCCGACGCGTTCGTATTGTTCGGCGCCACCGGCGATCTCGCCTACAAGAAGATCTTTCCGGCGCTGCAGGCGATGATCGGCGCGGGCGATCTCGACGTGCCGATCATCGGCATCGCGCGGGGCGCGGGCACCCTCGACACGTTGCGCGAGCGTGCGCGCGAGAGCCTCGCGCACAACGGCGGCATCGACGAGGCGGCGTTCGCCAGGCTCGCGTCGCAGCTGCGTTTCGTGAACGGCGATTACCGCGACGCGGGCACCTACCAGCGCCTTCGCGCAGCCCTCGGTTCGTCGTCGCGGCCGCTGCACTACCTGGCCATCCCGCCGAGCATGTTCGCCCCGGTCGCGCAGGGCCTCGCACAGTCGGGCTGTGCGCGCAACGCGCGTGTCGTCGTCGAGAAGCCGTTCGGCCGCGACCTCGCATCGGCGCTCGCGCTCAACGCGACGCTGCACGAGGTGTTCCCCGAATCGGCGATCTATCGGATCGATCACTATCTCGGCAAGGAAGCCGTCCAGAACCTGCTGTACTTCCGCTTCGCCAATTCGCTGCTCGATCCGCTCTGGAATCGCAACTACGTCGAGAGCGTGCAGATCACGATGGCCGAGAGCTTCGACGTGCAGGGCCGCGGCAGCTTCTACGAGGAAGTGGGTGCCATACGCGACGTCGTGCAGAACCATTTGCTGCAGGTGATCGCGCTGCTCGCGATGGATGCGCCCGCGGCGCGCGACGCCGAGACGGTGCTCGCCGACAAGCTGCGGCTGTTTCGCGCGATGCGTCCGCTCGACCCGGCGCATGTCGTGCGCGGCCAGTACCGCCGCTATCGCGAGGAACGCGGCGTTGCCGCCGATTCGCAGGTCGAAACGTTCGTCGCATTGCGTTTGTACATCGATACCTGGCGCTGGGCGGGCGTCCCGTTCTACATCCGCGCCGGAAAGTGCCTCCCGATCACCGCCACCGAGGTGATCGTGGATCTCAAGCGCCCGCCGTTGACGATCTTCGATCCGGTGCCGCCGTCGATGTCGAATTATTTTCGCTTCCGCCTGAGCCCCGAGGTGCTGATCTCGGCCGGCGTTCGCGTGAAAGTCGCCGGGGAAGCGATGCGCGGTGAGCCGGTCGAACTCGTCGCGCGGCATGAGCCGACCGGCGAGCGGTCGCCGTATGCGCGACTGCTCACGGCGGCCATGCGTGGCGACGCGTCCCTCTTCACCCACGACTCGGCGGTCGAAGCGGCGTGGCGCGTCGTCGATCCGGTGCTCGACGGCAAGACGCGAGTGCAACTCTACGAGTGCGGCACGTGGGGGCCCGCGGACGCGAAGCTCGTGCTGGTCGGCGAGGTAGGGTGGCACGACCCGGTCGCGGAGACGAGCCGGCCCTGCTGATCGCCGGGCGCTACGCCGACTCTCGCTCCATCGTCAATTCGGCGAGCAGGCTTTCGCGGTCACGGTAGATCGATGCGACGGCGAGCGCGCGTCCCCCGCTCACGTAGCGGACGACGCAATCGCGCGATCCGATGTCGCCGTCGACCTCGATGGCATCGAACCGCTCCGCGTGTCCGACGTAGTTGATCGGAACGTCGTAGTGCTGGCTCCAGAAGAACGGAACGGCATCGAACCGCTGCCCGGCGCCGAGCATGTTGAGCGCCGCTACCTGCCCATGGCGCTGTGCGACCACCCAGTGCTCGACGCGGATCGCCGCGCCGCTGTGCCGATCGGGCCAGCGCGCGATGTCGCCGGCCGCGAATACGTTCGCATCGTTCGTCTGCAGGTATTCGTCGACGCTGACGCCGCGATCGATCGCGAGACCCGCATGCTGCGCGAGGTCGAGCCGCGGCCGAACGCCGACACCGACGACGACGAGGTCCGCGTGAAGCGTCGGTCCGCTTGCGAGCGTCACCGCGTCGCGCTGGATCGCGCTCGCGGTGTCCTGCAGATGAAACACCACGCCGTGCTCCTCGTGCAGCGCGCGCACGAAGTCGCCGATCTGCCGACCGAGCACGCGTTCCATCGGGCGCTCGTCGGGCGCGACGACGTGCACTTCGATGCCACGCGCTCGCAGCGACGCGGCAACCTCGAGGCCGATGAAGCTCGCGCCCATCACGACGGCCGTACGCGCGTTCGCGCTTTGCGCGATGATCGCGCGCGAATCGGCGAGCGTGCGCAGCGTGTGCACGTGCGGAAGGTCCATGCCCGGCAGCGGCAGGCGAACCGGTGCAGCGCCGGTCGCGAGAAGCAGGCGCTCGTACGCGATGCGGTCGCCACCGTCGGTCACCACCTCACGCCGCGCGCGGTCGATCGCCGCGACTTCGCACGCGAGCCGCAGGTCGATCTTCTGATCCGCGTAGAAGCCGTCGTCGCGAAGCGGCACCCATTCCTCGGGCGCGGTGCCCGCGAGGTAGTCCTTGGAAAGATTCGGCCGGTCGACCGGCGGCGCCTTGTCGTCGCTCAACATCACGATGCCGCCTTCATACCGTTGACGGCGCAGCATCTCGGCAGCCGCGAATCCCGCTGCACCGCCGCCGACGATGACGATGCGCTGTGGGTGATCGCGGTTGGGGACAACGCGAGGCTTGGGCGGGCGATCCTCTTTCGCGCGCACGAAGACTTTCCCCTCCCGCTGTTCGGTCGTCCAGCACGCGACAGGCGCGAGCGCGGGCGCGTGCAGCGCCTCGCCAGTCCGCAAGCTGAAGCAGGCGTGATGCCATGGACAGCGAACCGTGCCATCGACGAGCAGCCCTTCGGCGAGCGGGCCGTTGTAATGCGAGCAGGTCGCACCGATCGCGAAGAATTCATCGCCTTGACGCGCGAGCAGGACGGCGTCGTCGCCTACGTGACCCGCGAGCATCGTGCCGGAGGCGATCGTATCGATCGGGACGCCGAGCGCGAGGTCGGGGCCGGCAGGAGGAGATTGGGATTCGCTCATGGCAAAAACTCCATGCAAGACGTGAATGCGTCGTTCCCATCGTAACGCTTGCAGCTGCGACGCGCTCGTCGGTTAGCCACTGATCGCGATCAGCCGCGCCCGCCAGCCGTGGTAGAAACGCGTTCCGGCGAACCTCGATGCTCGCATGAAGGCCTGTCCTTGGACAACGTAACCCATACGCTCATCGGCGTACTGCTCGGCGAAACCGCTGCGCGACATGCGCCGCCGGCGAAGAACGTCCGATACGCGAGCATCCGCCGTGGCCTGTTTCTGTCGGTGATGGTGGCCGGAAGCAACCTTCCCGACAGCGACCTGCTGTATGCGCTTGGGTCCAACGACAAGCTTCGCTATCTGCTCGAGCATCGCGGACACACGCACACGGTCATCGGCGCGCTGTTCGAAAGCGCCGTCGTGCTCGCGGCTTGCTCGCTCTGGCTGCGCTGGCGTCGCGCAACGCTGGAGAGCCGGGACCGCGCCTGGCTCGTCGCACTCGCCGTGCTGGCACCGCTGCTGCACATCGGCATGGATGCGTTCAACACGTACGGCGTGCATCCGTGGTGGCCGTTCGACAATCGCTGGTTCTACGGCGATTCGGTATTCATCGTCGAGCCGCTGTTCTGGGCGGCTGCCGCGCCGCTCGCGCTTCTGTTGCGCAGCTACGTCGCGCGTGGCCTGGTCGTCCTGGTATTGCTCGGCGGACTCTACCTCGCGTTCACCACCGGCCTCGTCACTCGATATTCGATCGTCGTCTATTGCGCGCTCGTCGTGCTCATGCTCGCCATCGGCTGGAAGGCGCCGCCGCGAGCGGCACTCCTCGCCTCGATCGGTGTGTGGCTCGCAACGACGGCGACCTTCACGATCGCGGGGCGACAGGTCGCGTCGGACCTCGACGCTTACGCAGCGCAGAACTCGCCGCAATGGACGACGCTCGATCGCGTTCTTTCACCGATGCCGATGAATCCGCTGTGCTGGGAGGTGATCCTGGTGCAGGCCGACGGGGACCGGTACGCGCTCCGTCGCGGCATCGCATCGCCGGCGCCGTCGACACAGTGTCCGACGCGCAGCGTTCCGCGCGCAATTACCGCGCCGTTGACGGCTGTGGCGCTGCCCGATACGCCATTCGTGCACTGGCATGGCGAAGTGATCGGATCGCGCGACGAACTGCGCACGCTTGCCGCAACATCGTGCGAGGTTGCGGCGTTCCTCCGCTTCGCGCGCACGCCGTGGCAGATCGTCGAAAGCGCGCGGAAGGTGATCGGCGACCTGCGTTACGATCGCGAGCCCGGGCTCGGCTTTGCCGAGCTCGATCTCGATCGTTCATCGAGGTGCCCCGCTTACGTTCCGCCGTGGATTCCGCCGCGGCGCGATCTGCTCGGACGTTGAACCGGCATATTCGCCAATTGGTCATCGCTCATGGCGCGTCGAGGATCCGGCTCAACGCGCGCGCGTTGCGCTGCCCCTGATCCTGGTAGTTGTTGTTGAACAGCACGTGCGTCGTTTCGGCCTTCGGCGCGAAATGCTGGATGTCCTGTGCGAGGGTTCCGAGCTCGTCTTCCGAGTAGTCGTAGTCGAAACGTTGCGCCGACGACTGCAGACCTTTCCGATTCCACGTCCCGTGGTTGCGCCCATGAAGCCTGACGATCGCGAGCGCCGGATTGGTTACCTCCCACACGGCCGGGATCGTGTTCACGATGCCCTGCGGCTCGTCCACGACGACGTTGACGAAGCCGTTCTCCCGCTCGAACCTCAGCGTACGGGTCGCGTGCCTGTCGCTGTCGAACCATGTCTTGTTGCGAAACTCGATGGCGACCGTGAAGCCGGCGAGCATCGCGCGGCAATGCAGCAGGTAGTCGAACGTTTCCGGGTGCAGCGCGACCCATGGCGCGAACTGCATGTGCACCGCACCGAGCTTGCCCGACGCCCTCAGCACCTCGAGGACCGCGCGAAACTGGCGCCATAGCTCCATCGCGACTTCTGCCGGCACGTCCTTCTCGTAGACGGTCTTCTTCGTCGTTTGGAGCGCCTGGCCGATCTCCCGTCCCATGCTCGCAATGGGCGTCTGGTGGCGCGTGAACAGCCGATAGGCCTTGATGTTGAAGACGAATCCGGGTGGCGTGCGCTCGACCCAGCGCTGCGCATTCTCGATGCTCGGAATGCCGTAGTAGCTGGCGTCGATCTCGACGATCGGGAATTGCGACGCGTAGAAGCGCAGGCGTTCTTCCGGCGTGCTGACCGATGCGGGGTAGAAGCGTCCGCAGTCGATCAGCGTCTTGTCGGTCCAGGAGGAGGTGCCGACGAGGACGTTACCCACGATTGTCCATTCTCATGCGCTCGCGGCAACGATTGGCGCCGCATGGCGTCTCGGTGACTTCGTCACTGCGCGGTGTCGTCATGCGAGAACGAGCCATGGCGCCAGCGCAATCTCAACGCGCCATCCTGCATCGCGGGCGTCGGAAGAACCGGAAAATAAGCGAGCGCCAGATGTCCGATTCGTCGGGCAGGCAGTGCCTCGCCCGCAGCGCCGCTTCGCGATGGAATGACGCGCGCAAACGCTTCGGCGTCAGGCGGAGGCAGCAAGTACACGAAGGTCCCGTAATTGTCGGTAATGAGACAGCGTGAGACGGCCGACACCTCGGGCGAAAGCGCCTTGACGACCTCGTCCATCGAAACGTAAACGTCCCACTCGGGAGGTGGCTCGATACCCTGGAAGGCGATCTTGCAGCGGTCCGCCGGGAGGCGTGATGCCGCGACCGCGGCCGTCGCCTCGCGGGCGAGTGCGCCGATCTCGATGGACCTCGCGCGATATCCGTCGACGGCGTGCCAGCCGGCAACGACGGCGACGGCACACATTGCGCACGATGTCGCCAGCAGCGCGCGTCGGGCCGCGTTGCGCGGGATGCTCCAGATGCGGTCGAGTGCCACGGCGGCCACGATCGCGATTCCGGCGGCCGTGACGTAGTACAACCGCGCCTGCATCGCGAACTCGACCCACGACATGTCGCGGGTCAGCGGCAGCGTATTCTGCGCGGCAACCGGCGCCTGCAGAATGCCGGGGCCGACAATCAGGACGCAGGCCGCACCGAGCATCGCCCACGGTGCCGCGCCCTTCCTGTCGGCCACACGATTGAAGTACCGCGCGAGCACGATCGCCAAGCTGACGAGCGCAACGAATGAGGTCTTCGCGGCCATGCTCAGTTTCGGCCAGATCGACGCGTATGCACCGAATTGCGCGAGCCATTTGCCAAGTCCCTTGGCCAAAACGGTCGTCAGCGGGATCTCGCCCAGCGTATTGCTGAGGAAGGTCCCGAGTATCCACGCTCGCCAAACGAGGAAGACGAGCGCGACGCCGACGAGCGCTGCAACGAGCATGTAGCGGCGATCGCGGCGCTCGGAAGAAAACCACCCGATGATCGCCAGCGCCGCAACAGCGATGAGGCCCGTCTCCTTCGACAGCATCGCCGCAAGCGCAAGCGCCATGCTGAGCGCGACACGTCTGCGGAAGGGCCACCGACCCAGCGATGCAACCAGCATGGCGGCGAGGGTGAAGAGAAGGGCGAGATGACCGCCACGGTCGGCATACCACGCCGCCGTCGTCACGACGGCGGGATGAACGCCGAACAGCAGCGCGGCGACCAGCGACGGACCGATCGCCGCCACCTGGCGAATCAGGGCGTACAGCAGGATCGAAACGGCCAGGTGAATGACGCCTTCGACCCATGCCTGTGCCATGTGTCCGGCGCCGAACATCGCCTGCGTGGCCCAGTACGCGAAATAGGCCAATGGACGAAAGTGGGAGCCCGGCGCGTGGAAATGGTCGGTAATGAACAGCGCCCATGGATTGCCGACCATGCGCGCGACGGCGAGGTTCCAGTATTCGTCGCGAATCCAGTCGGCCGACACGGCCGGCCAGTACGCGATCGCGACGCTCGGAACGAGAACGAGAAGGGGTAGTGCGTCGATCGTGCGGCGCTTCGTGTTCGCGAATGCTTGATGCATCCGTCAAGCGTACCGGAACGCGCGGCCCGCGCGGCGCCACGGGCCCACGTGAAGCGGCCCCCGACGCCATCAATCCGATGGCCGTTCGCCCGTCCACGCGCTGACCAGCAGGCTGCGCAGCGCCTCGCGCTCGAGCGGTCGAGGATTGGGATAAGGGCTCGCGAGCGCGAGGTCCACGGCGCGGTCGATCTGATCCTCGCGCAAGCCGATCTCCCGTAATGAAAGCGCCGCGCCGCTTTCGGATGCGAGATCGTAAAGACCCGACGCGGCCGACGGGCGGCCGATCGCGCGTGCAATCGCCCTCATCGCTTCCGTCGCACACGACGCGTTGCAGGCGAGCGTATGCGGCAACAGGCAGCTGTGCGTTTCCGCGTGCGGCAGGCCGAACGCGCCTCCGATCGCATGGCAAAGCTTGTGATGCAACGCCATGGCGACGCTTCCGAGGACGGTGCCGCACAGCCACGCTCCGTAAAGGCAATCACTGCGCGCATCGCGATCCTGCGAATGCACCGCGATTTTCGGCATCGCCGCGGCAATCGCTCGAATGCCTTCGACCGCCATAAGATCGGTGACCGGGTTGCGATCCGCGGCGTACAGGCCTTCGGCTGCGTGCGCGATCGCGTTCATCGCGCTCGCGATGCTGAGCAAAGGCGGCAGCTCGAGCGTGAGCGAGGGATCGTAGATGATCGTTTTCGGCAGCACCTTCGCGTCGCGACCGGTCCGTTTGATGCCACCTTCGGTCAGTCCGTAGATCGGCGTCGCCTCGGATCCCGCGTACGTCGTCGGAATCGCGACGATCGGCAGCGCAGTCTCGAGCGCAATCGCCTTGGCGAGGCCTACCGTCGAGCCTCCGCCGATCGCTACGATGCCATCCGCCTCGATCCTGCGTGCCTCGGCCCGGGCTGCAAGCGCGGTTTCGATCGGCACGTGCATGACCGCTCGATCGAAAATGCCTTTTGCGATCGAGCCGAGCACGCCGGCGACACGTTCCGCATGCGGTCGATGACCGGATGTCGAGAGAACCATGACGCGCGTGCATCCCAGCCGTTCGATCTCCTCGCCGATGCGTGACAGCGAGTCGTACCCGAAAATCACGCGCGCCGCGTTGGCCGAATACGTGAACGAATGCATTGGCGACCGAGCTTCCTGAACGACTTAACGGCGCTCGAACAGGGCTCTCGGATTGTCGACGAGCAGCCGGATGCGATCGGCCTCGCCCGGCGCGAAATGGAATACGAGGTCGGCGAGCGCGACGTCGCGCGGCATCCGGCTCGAATCGAAATAGCCCGAATGCGGCCAGTCGCTACCCCAGAGGACGCGCGTCGGCGCGGCGGCGATCAGCGCTCGTGCAAACGGCACGACATCGGTGTACGGCGGCCCGCTGCGGGTGATCCGATCGGCGCCGGAGAGTTTCACGTAAACATGATCGTGCAGGACGAGATCGAGCAGCACGCGAAACGGACGCTGCTCGAGGCCGTGCGCAGGATCGATGCGCGCGACGTGATCGATCACCACCGGAACGGTCAGCTTCGAAAGACGCGGAACGAGCGCTTCGAGATCCTCGGGCGCCATGTGAAAGTCGATGCACCATCGCAGCTCTTCGGCCCACGCTGCGAATCGGTCGAGAAGCTCGCCATCCAGCTCCCCGCCGTGCTGCGGGTTGAACGCGAAACGCACGCCGCGCACGCCCGCCGCATCCATTTCGCGCAATTGCGCGAGCGACAGTTGCCGGCTCGCCTTGATGATGCCGAGGAGCCGGCCATTCGAGCGCTGCAGTGCATCGAGCGTCACCGCATTGTCGTCGCCATGGACGTTCGGATGGACGCAGACGCCGCGCGAAATGCCGAGCCGCTCCGCCAATGCGACGTAAGCCTCGAACGGCGCCGGCGGCGGCGTGTACTTCCTGTTCGCTGCGTACGGGAACCGATCGAGCGGCCCGAACACGTGGAAGTGCGTGTCCCAGGTTCCCGAAGGCAGCGCCCGGCGTGGCCGCGATGCGTCGTCGATCGCACCGAGGCAAGGCTTGGGCTGCGACGCCTCCGTCATTCGCGGCTCGTCGACCTACACATCGAGAAAGACCGTTTCGTCGGCGCCCTGAAGGCGGATCGTGAACGCGTATCGCTGTCCGGCCGCATCGATTTTCTCGGCCATCATCGAGGTGCGGCGCTCGGCCGCAACCGACGACAACACGCTATCGCCGCCGTTCGCGTTCTCGTCCGGAAAGTAGATGCGTGTATAGAGCCGGCGGTTGATGCCCTTGCCGAAAATGCCGAGCGCGATGTGCGGCGCATGCGCTCGCCTGTCGAGGTCGACGACCTGTCCCGGCTTGACGGTTTCGATCGTGAAGCGCCCCTGGTCGTCGCAGGTGGCGCGGCCGAATCCGGTGAACGACGATGCCGCGAACCCACGATGGAAGCCCGCGTAGCGTCCCTCTCCATCGGCCTGCCAGACCTCGATCAGGGCGTCCGGCACCGGCGCATGGTTGCCGTCGAGCACGCGGCCCTCGATCGTGATCCGTATGCCGACGGCGTCGGACGTGGCCAGACGCGCCGACCCGATGCCCGGACGATCTCGTGGCGCAAGACAAAAGGAGAAAAAGGGACCGACCGTCTGCGATGGCGTAATCACGAACGGTTCCGACCGCGTTTCAGGCTTCACACAGGTGCTCACGGTGTTCCAACGCGCCGCCCGCGGAGAACGATGTCGAAGCGGTATGCGACCGCCCATTCGGAACGCGTTGCGGCGCGGTCGAGAGACGCGATCATCATCTGACGCGAATGCGGCGGCGCCGTGTTGAGGATCGTGTCGAACGGCAGCAGCGGGTCGCCCGGGAAATACATTTGCGTCACGAGCCGCGACAGGAACGATGGCCCGAACAGCGACAGATGAATGTGCGAAGGACGCCAGACGTTGTCGAGGCCGCCGACGGGATAGGCACCGGGCTTGATCGTGACGAAACGATAATGCCCCGCCGCATCCGTCAGCACTCGGCCACGCCCGGTGAAATTCGGGTCGAGCGGCGCATCGTGGCAATCGACCGCGTGCGCATATCGCCCGGCGGCGTTCGCCTGCCAGATCTCGATCAGCGTGCGCGGGATGCCCCGGCCGTCCTCGTCGACGACCCGGCCGCACACGATGATGCGCTCGCCAATCGGACCGCGGTCGTGCTGACGCGTGAGATCGTCGTCGCACGCATCCAGCACTTCCGGACCGAAGGACGGCCCGGTCAACTCGGTCAGCGTTGGCGCAACCGCGTGAAGCGGTCGAAGCGGCGCACGCTTGTGCGTGAAGAGATAGTTGTCGGAGTACGCGGCCGGATGCGCGGCAAGGCTTTCCCGGCCGTACTCGAACAACGTCGGCGCCGCCTCGTCCATCGACCGATCAGTTCGCCTTCGCGCCGGTATCGCGAATGACCTTGGCCCAGCGCGGCGTTTCCCAGCGAATGTATTGCGCGAATTCGGCCGGCGTGCTCGCCACGACTTCGAACTGAATGTCGGTCAAGCGCTTCGTCACGTCGGGCTCGTGCAGCGCCCGAACGAGCTCGGTGTGATAACGATCGATGATCGCCTGCGGCGTGCCGGCGGGTGCGAGAAATCCGATCCACGCCGTCGCCTCGAAGTCCTTGAACCCGGACTCGATCAGCGTCGGCACATCGGGTGTCGCAGGAAAGCGGTGCCTGCCGGTTGATGCAATCACACGCAGCTTGCCATCCTTCAGATAGGGAAGGACGTTGCCCGGAACGAGGAACGCTGCCTGGACGTTGCCGGCAAGGAGGTCGGCGACGGCGGGCGCCGATCCCTTGTACGGGATATGGACGATGTTCAGTCCAGCGGCGGACTTGAACATTTCCATCGTCAGGTGCGAAGCGCTGCCGATCGAAATCGAGCCATAGCTCAATTTGCCCGGATGCGCCTTCGCGTACTGAATGAATTCGGCGACGTCATGCACGGGCAGCGTGGGATTCACCGTCAGGAATTGCGGTGTCGTGACCGCGAGGGTGATCGGAATCAGATCCTTCTGCGGGTTGTAGGGCAGCTTGTCGAAGAGCGTGACGTTCACGGTGATGGGCGCCGTGTATCCGACGAGAATCGTTTCGCCGTTGGGCGCGGACTTTGCGACGAGATCGGTCCCGATGTTGCCACCGGCACCTCCCTTGTCCTCGACGATCACCGGCTGGCCGAGTGCCTTCTCGAGCTTGGGAGCGACGAGCCGGGCGAGGATGTCCACCGTGCCGCCTTGAACGGGCACGATCAGGCGCACGGGGTTCGATGGCTTCCAGTCGGCCGCATGACCCAGCATGGGAACGATCACGCCAACCATGATCGACAGCAGGCGAACCACGACTTCGATGCGCATCTTCGTTCCTCCGCATTCACTTTGGTTCATGCGAGGGCGTCGAGCACCTCGCACGCGCGACAAGCATTGAATCGACCAACTCATTGCAGGTTCAGATCGAGAACACGGGTGTTTCCAGGCTGCGCAGCGCTTCCCGCGCCCAATCGTCTGCCTTGACGCCGTGGTCGAGCAACACCGAGGCAGCGCGCACACGTTGTGAAACGGGATCGAGTGCCGGAGGCTCGACGCCCTGCTCGAGCGCCCGTGCCGCACGAGCGAGCATGCGCCGCGCCATGGCAATCGGCTTGTCGGTGCTGACGAGATGCTCCTTCGAATAGTCCTGCATCGGTCCCATGCTCTCCTGCAGCGAAGCATCCTGGATCGAGAACCCTTCCACGCCGCTGAACGAGCGCAGCGCCTTCTGCGCGCCGCGATCGACCAGCCAATCATTGCCCGGATTGGCGAGCGGAAGGAAGCTGCCCGGGATGTATTTCACATGGATCCCCTTGCCCTCCTTCATCGCCTGAAGCTCCTCCTCCGGCAGCGGCCGATCGGGCAGGAAATTGATGCTCCATGCCCAGCAGTTTTCATCGTCGATCGGCACCCAGATGTGGCCGCCCAACGCATGAGGTCCGAACGGCGGAATCAGCGTGAACCACGGGAAGATCCACTGCGTGATGCGCCAGTAATGCGATCCCGCCTCGCCGTTGCGCCGGCCGAAGATCGTGAGCCCGTGCGGCGACTCCTCCAGGTCGAAAACCGCGTTGCGATCGGCCTTGATGTACTTGTTGGCGTACGCGTGCTTGTGCATCGGATCGTGGTCGAGCTCGTACCGGTGCACCCATGACGCGTGCGTCGTGTCGATCCCGCCTTCCAGCGCCTGCAGCCAGCCGGTACGCTGGAAGCGCTTGCTGACATAGCGATGAGTCGGCGGCAACATGCACCACTCGAGCTCCGGCGGCGCCGGCTGCCTGTCCGGCGGACCCATGTATGCCCACACGATGTCGCCGCGCTCGATGCATGGGTACGCAGCGAGCTTCATCTTGCACGCGAGCGCCGGCACCGACGGCAATTCAACGCATTGGCCAGTGACGTCGTACTTCCAGCCGTGATACGAGCAGCGAATGCCGCCCTCCTCGTTGCGCCCGAGAAACAGCGACGCACCGCGGTGAGCGCAGAACTCGTCGATCAACCCCGGCCGGCCCGAGCTGTCGCGAAAGGCAAGCAGCCTTTCACCGAGAATCCGGACGCGCACCGGCGCGCAGTCGGGCTCGGCGATCTCGGAGCAAAGCAGCACCGGCACCCAATAGCGACGCATCAGATTGCCCATGCGCGTCCCGGGCCCTGTCCGAACCAGCACCTCGACGGTTTCCTTGTCCATGCGTTCTTCCCTTCGGCGCAATCGCGCGGCGCACGCGATTTGGTAAGTATACTTACGGCGCCATGGCGCGCCCGATGACGCTCGCCGATCTCTACGCACGTCCCGGATTCCTGCTGCGCCGCGCGCACCAGATCGCGGTCGGCATTTTCGTCGAGGAGTGTGCGCCCTTCAACCTCACGCCGCCGCAGCACAGCACGCTCATCGTGATCGGCCACTGTCCCGGGATCGACCAGGCGGCGCTCGCGCGTGCGATCGGGTTCGACCGCGCGACCATCGGGCTCGTCGTCGAGCGGCTCGAGGCTCGCGGTTTGCTGAAGCGACAGCGTGCGAGTGACGACAAGCGCCGCAAGACGCTCGTCCTCACGCCGCAGGGACGTGCGCTGATGCGGCGGGCGGCCGCCGCGATTGAACGTACCTCGGAGCGGCTCCTCGCGCCGCTTCGTCCAGGCGATCGGCGAACGTTCGTCGATTTCCTGATGCACGTCGCGCGCGAGCTCAACGAGTCGTCGCGTTCGCCCGTCATTGCCCCTGCCGAGGCGCACGAGCGGCGACGACCGGTGCCGCGCCTTCGAAAAGCGTGAAGCGAACCGTCACGCGGCTTCCACCTCGCAAAGAGCGATACTGCGACGCATGAACGAGCCAACGGAAGCAGCGCGCGATTCGGAAGCCGAACGCGACGCATTGCACGGGGCGAAACCGAGGTCCGCATTTCGCGACAGAATGTGGAACATCGGTCGCGACGCATTCAAGGACTCGATCGCGGGGATCATTGCGTCGATCGTGCTCATTGCCAATATCGTCTCGTTCGGTGCGCTCATGTTCCCCGGCGCGCTCGGCGACGGAATTCCAGTCGCGATCTGGGCGATGCTGATCGGCAGTTGCGTGGGTGGCGTCTGGATTGCGCTGCGCACGTCGCTCCCGCCATTGACTGTCGGCATCGATTCTCCAACCGGCGCAGCGCTGGTGTTGTTGAGCGCGATCATCGCGCCTGCGGTCGTGGCCGCAGGCGAGACGCCTGCTGCGGCCGTGCAGATCGTCATGCTCGTGTTCACCGCAGCGACGCTCGTCTCGGGTGCGCTGCTCTACTGCGTCGGCGTTTTTCGTTGGGGAACGTACTGCCGGTTCGTCCCCTATTTCGTCGTCGGCGGATTTCTGGCGGCCACCGGCTGGCTGCTAGTCGTCGGTGGCATCCGGATGGCGACGGGCATCGAACCGGCGCTCGAACCCGCCGGCCCCGCATGGACATGGATCTCCACGATGAAGCTCGGCGCCGCGGTGGCTGCCTTCGTGGTGCTGCTTGCTGTGAGGCGATTCAGCAAGTCGGCGCTGGCCATGCCGGCCGCGCTTCTCGCGATGTGGTTGATCGGCGTTGTCGTTCTGCGCGGCGTGGGCTTGTCGGGCGAGCAGCACGGCTGGTATTTGCCGTCGCTTGGCGCGCTCACCGCGTGGAACCCATTTGCGGCCGTGCACGCGACGCACCTGACATGGCCGATCGTGATCGCGCTCATGCCCCAGTTTCTTGCGGTGGCCATCGTGGCGCTGGTCTCGTTGATCACCAAGGTCGCGAGCATCGAGGTCGTGCGACAAACATCAGGCAATCTCGACCGCGAATTCCGCGCGCACGGCATTGCAAACCTGGTCGTGCCGCCCGTTGGCGGCATCGCATGCGCGCTGCAGACCGGCCCCAGCATGCTGCTGGAACAGGCGGGCGGCGCGACGCGAATGAGCGGCGTTGCTTCGGCGCTCGTCCTTGGCATCGTCGCGATATCGCATTTCGACCTCGTTGGACTCATCCCGGTGCCCATCATCGCCGGCCTCGTCTTCTATCTCGGCTACACGTTCTTCGTCGACGCGCTTGCGCGGCCCTATATGCAGCGCGCGTGGGAGGACCTGCTGCTCGCAATTCTCATCATGCTCGTGTGCATCCGATACGGATTCGTCATCGGCGTGCTCGCCGGCGTCGTGGGTGCGTGCGTGCGATTCGCACTCACCTACGCTCGCCTGGGCGTCATACGGCGCCACGCAACGCGCGTCCTGTTCGCGAGCAACGTCGACCGCTCCGAAGAGGCCTCTTCGTATTTGCATGAATCGGGTGAAGCCATCCAGCTCTACTGGCTCTCGGGCTACATCTTCTTCGGCTCGTCCGAAGGGCTCTTCGATCGCATCCGCGGCGACATCGACTTGCGACCCCCGGGTACGGTCGCCTACATCGTTGTCGATTTCGCGATGGTGCCCGGGATCGATGCGTCGGCCGTCATGAGCCTCGCGAAGTTGCACCATTTTTGCGATCGGCACGGCATTGCGCTCGTGTATTGCTCGCTGTCGCGACGCAATCGCGCAGCGCTCGAACAGGGCGGATTCCTGGGCGACGGTCGCCACCGGGCCTTTTCAGACCTCGACATCGGCCTCGCATGGTGCGAGGACCAGCTGATCGCCAAGCAGCACCTCGATCGCGAAGCGGATGTCAGCGCGTTCGAATGGTGGCTTCAGCAACAGCTTGGCAAGTCGGTCAAGGTGGCCGACCTGATGGCGTATCTCGAGCGCAAGCGAACAGCCGGTTCGGAAACGATCTACCGCGAAGGCGAGCTTGCCGATACCGTCGATCTCGTCGCCTCGGGAAACCTCTCCGTGCATGTTTCAAAAGGCGGCGGCGACCTGCTCCGCGTACGGCGGATCACGACGCATACGATGCTGGGCGAGATGGGCTTCGTGCGCCGCTCGGTTCGCGCCGCGACCGTCTCGTCGGACGGTCCGGCCACGCTGTTTACGCTGACGCGTGCAGAACTTGCGCGGATGCGCCGCGAACGCCCTGACCTCGCGAACGCATTCGACAACTTCATCATGCGCACGCTCGCCGATCGGATGGAAGCGGCCAATCGGGCGGCTGCGGCGCTGGTGGGGTAGCGAGCCCAGGTCGCAGCGAGACGGGCGGGAGCGCGGTATTCGACCCCGGTGCACCAAAGACAGCAATGGCAGGCTCGGAGAGAAACGGTGGGCTTGCCTCAGGTGGTAACGGTCGCATTGTTATCGTTTCACGAGACGCGCGGGCTGGTAGCATCGTAGGAGGCATCGGACTGCGCAGCCTTCAGGGCAGACGTTTCCTTGGACTCCATTCGCGACCGTACGAAATTTTCCGTTTCGCGATCGAGAAACACAACGTAACAGCCCTTCAGACCGCGACTCAGCAGGACCCTGTATGTGTTCTTGACGAGATCCGAAAATCGTTCGCCCGATCGCTTGACGACACTATCGTGTGAAGCGCTCTTGTCGCCGACCCACCGCTGCTGGCTGAACCGATAGGCGAGATCCGGTCCCCATATCACTCCGACGTAATCGAACTCGAAGCCTTGCGCCGTATAGACGCATCCCACCTGCTCCATTCCGCCCGGATCGTGGGCCCACAGTGGAGCGGGAGGAATACCTTTACGCACACGTCCTGCGTCCGGCCGGGCATTCCACGGGCGTGCCCAGTTTCCAATCTTTACATCAGGCACCAGTTCGGCAGCGGCGTCAGGCTTCGACCATGGCCAACAGTAGCCTGCAACGAGACGCGCTGTCGCCCCCCACGCGACGCGGCTACGAATCGCCGCTTCGAGTTCTTCGACACTGCCGAGAATCTTGAAGTCGAATTGCTCTTGCCCGGTCCAGAGTACATTTGCCGTGGGGCGGATACCGAGGGTATTGTCGACCCAGTTCACGAAACCTTGAGAGCCAGCGCAGCGGAACTGCACCTCCAGTTCAAATTGCGAAAGTTCACAACCGTGCTGCAGCGCGCTCTCCCTGATGTAATTCGTTGACCCTGTCTCGCCGGGACGGACGACCTGCTGGTCATCGATAAAGAATACCGCCGTCCGCGCGGCGTCCAGCAGTTCGTCGATCTGGCGTCGTCCGGATTTCGCTACGGCAGGCGTGAATCGATTATTGCTGGTTTCGCGAATCCGATGTGCCTCGTCGCACATCAATACGTCTATCGAGTTGCGAGGCGCATCCTTGTAATGATGGAAATATCGGAATTGCGACTTCGCCCGGATGCCCAGAATCTTCCAGATCGTTTCGGTGAATGCTTTCGAACCCGTTGCATGTTGCGCATTGATATCCGCACGCAAGAAGTCGCCGACCAGGTTGACGGCCAACACCGACTTGCCGGTCCCCGGCCCTCCTTTCACGATGATGACTCGTTTCCTGTGATCCTCGAGGCTTCGTCTTACGGCACGGCGAATCTTCTGATATACGACCATCTGCTCGTCGAGGAGGACCCAAGGTGCGTGCTGGCGAATGGCGCCACTCAAGTGCTCCATCAGCTTTCGGCTCGCGCGCGATTTGCCGTCTTCCACCCTGGCAAGCACGGCTTTTCCGGAGCCCTTCGACAGCCTGGTCGCGAGGAACGCGGACAAATCTTCCGACTGTGTAGAATCAAACAGTTTATATTCGGCTAGCGCCTTCTCGAATTTCGGAGCGAGAAGGACGTCACCTTGACGCGCAGTGTAGTTATGCAAATAGCAGCATGCGTCCAGCCCGACCGAATCGGGCTCGTCATGGAACGCGGAGTTATTGTCCTCGAGGTACTGCTGATACTGTCCGACCTGGACGGATGGATGCAAAACGTCTCGCATGCGGCCGCCCAGTCGTGAGCAGACCAAGTCGTCGGCATCTGATTCCTCGCAAGCTTCCCACTGCTTCAGCTCCACAATTACCGCTCGATCGCGCTGCTCGCGGTCCTTGGCACAAACAAGGAAATCCAAGCGCCTGGAGCTCATCGGAAGCTGGTACTCGAGCATGACGCCATGATCGTCGAGCTGTGCGTCGGTCACGATAAGCGACATCGCTCGAAGCGAGTTTCGCCATGAGCCAATTTCGCTCGGCGATGGTCGGTAGCGGTAGTAGTGAATGAAGGCGTCGGTCAGCTTCTCGGCGATGCGATTGTGTGTCGTATCGCTTACGAATTCGGTCGACATGCCGGCGTAGAGGCGCATATCAAAGCTCGGTGTACTTCTTGGCAGTCCCGCGGGCTTTTTCTACAGGGTATTTCCGCGCATTCGTTGCGATCTTTCTGTCTGCTGCCTGGATCAGGTCGACGTTCAACATATCCGCAAGGCGTATGAGATACAGAAATACGTCGGCTATTTCTTCGTCGACCCTGGCCCGCTTTTCGGGCGACATTGTCAGCGGGTCCTTGTCGGACATCCATTGAAAATGCTCGAGCAGCTCGGCAGCTTCAACGCTCAGTGCAATCGCGAGATTCTTCGGCGAATGGAATTGGTTCCAATTCCGAGCTGCGGCGAAATCCCGTAGGCAGTCACGAAGTCGTGTCAGCGCGATTCCTTCCGCGCCTGCGTTTTCACCGCTCATGCCTTGAATGTGTTTTCGTTGTGCCATTGAAGATATTCCCTGCCGGGAAACTCTGCAGCTTCAATCGGACGGCATCTGAGCTCTTTCCCATGGTATGCATAGTATTCGCGGCCGTTCTCCCATTCCTCCTTCAGTCGAGGGCTCACCTCTAGCACTAGCGATGGGGTGACCGTTACATACCCGAGATCGAACAACTTGTGCAGGTCTGACCTCAGGAGAATTCCATTCTCGATCGAATGCGGGCCCTTTGCAGCGTACGGTTTGATGTGTGCCGCCTCGAGCACCGGCAGGGTCTTCTCACCCGTGACAGCGCATCTGCGCATGTATGCATCGGTTACCAGAACTCGAAATGCTCCCTGACCAAGGCGCCCACGAGCGAGGTACTCAGCGCCGAAGCGGTGCTCGGCATCGACGGGCTCTATCGACCCGGTATCTCGGATGCGCAGGCCGAGATTAATTCTTTCTTGCACGGCATCCCACAGTTTTTGGCCCGCCTCTGATTCCGACTCGTAAGTCTTGCCCTGGACGATATTTGCCGCCCATGTTGGCGGCACCGGAATCCATTCGCGGCGAGGGAAGAAGAACGGCTCGGCGAGAACGTTGCATCCGATGATGGGATCAACTGACTGATCAGCGACTCGATATCGCCGTACCCTCAGTATCAAGTCGTTCAGGGAATCCACGCCGTTCTTCCGCTCAAAAGCTTCCCAGGCCAAAGACGCTGGTAATGCGGAATAGCGAACGAAGAAGCCGCCACCCACGATGAAGTTCTCCGGGCTGTGCAGCTTAAAGAGGAAAGGCTCGCCAGCTTGCAAGACACGGAAGGTTTTCGACCCGCTTGGTTGCCAGAAGTTGACCTCTTCGGGTGCGAGGCGGACCAGGTGCTCGTACCAGTTCTTGTCAGTGACGGCAACCCAGATCTTCATGGCTGTGCCGCCCCGGCGAGGATTTCAGTCACCTACAGGCCTTTCGAAAAAGAAGCATTGCGGAAGGAACGCGTGAGCAATGTATTCGACATCCTTCGCTGATACTCCCGATGCGCGAAAGTGATCGCGCCACGCCCGGACAGTAGCGACGATGGCGTCGATTTCGCGCCTGGCAGCCTCGACGCTCAGCCCAAAGCGCTCGCATTGGGAGAGCAGGTTGTAGATGCTTGCTGTGCGCCCATACTTGCCGACAATCATCGCAAGATCGCGACGCTCCGGATTGACCAACGAAACGGGAACTAGATCGTAGGCGGGCGTCAGAAGCCAGCCGTGCGCAGTCCTGCGCACTGCGTGGTTGCGCGGATGATCGTCGTTGTTGGTAATGGCTGCGTTGAAAACCATTCGGCGGAAAAGCTCGATTCGATCCTCATTCGGTTTCTCCGACCAGCGCCGAAGCTGATCTGCCAGCAGAGGATAGGACCATCGACCGCGGTCGAGATGGTACTCATCGGCATCGAGCATGGTAAATGCGCTGACCAGCCCAAAGCGCAGGTAGCCACTCTCGGTGTGTCGGCGATCGAAACGCTCGATCATCAACACTTCCCTGCCTCCCATCGACTGCAGACGTGAGGTGCAGACGTCGACTCCGCATCGACGCGCCAGCTGGAGCGTCGCGTGTTCCACTCGCTGGAGATTGAAGCGGTCGTCCTTTTGCGGAAACTTGCCTACCCAAAGACGGTCGCCGTCCTCGATCGTCGCCTTGGGCCTCGCACCACCCATCGAAGTGCCGGGCTCGAGCTGTTCGAGAATGTGCTCCGGCACCTGCCTGCCCTCTTCGATTGCTTCTGCGGCCGCAACAAGATCTGCCAGTTGATGCGTGCGGTTGTACCGATGCTTCGAGGCACGAGGCTCGACCGTGTCGCCGAAGGTCAGGTAGCCGGCGCCATCTTGCGGTCCGTGCAAGAGATAATCGAGCTCTTCCAAATCGGC
>JAICLP010000008.1 GCA_025925475.1 Burkholderiales bacterium
GGATCGAACCGGTCGAGGTGCGCGCGCAATGCATCGAGCTTGCCCGTTGCGCTTTCGGCTGCGTTGACGAGCGTCGCCGCGGCGCGTGCGCGTCGCGGTTGCGGATAGTCGACGACGCGCGTTATCCCGAGCGCATCGACGACCGTTTGCACTGCTTCGCGGGCATCGATGTCGAGAGCCTCCGCGAAATAGCCGCCGGCGGTCGCGATGCGAATGGGGGCATTCACATCAGGCGCATGCGCGGCGTTGGACGGCGCCGAAACGACGCGCTGGCAAAGCGCGATGTCGTGGCTCGTGCGCGCGAGCGGACCGAGCGTTGCGAGCGTCCCGCCCCCGCCGAGAACGCCTGCGTCGGGGATCGCGCCGCGCGTTGGCCGCAGGCCGAGGACCCCGCAAAGCGATGCGGGAAGCCGGATCGAGCCGAGGCCGTCGCTGCCGATCGCGAGGGGCACGATGCCGGCCGCAACCGCGGCCGCCGATCCGCCGGACGAACCGCCCGGCGTGCGCGAAGGATCGTGCGGATTGCGCGTCGGGCCGAAGCACGCGTTCTCGGTCGTGCCGCCCATGCCAAACTCGTCCATGTTGAGCGCGCCGACGCAGACGGCGCCTGCCGCTTCGAGTCGTTGCACGACCGCGGCATCGCGCGTCGCGGGCTTCGCATCACGGAAGAGCAACGATCCTCCGGTCGTCGTGACCCCGGCGACGTCGATCATCGCCTTCACGCCGAACGGAACGCCCGCGAGGTCGCCGAGCGGTTCTCCCGCGCTTCGCTTCGCGTCGACCTGCAGCGCACGCTCGCGCGCACGCGCCATCGCGACCGCGGTGAACGCGTTGACGCGCGAATCGATCCGCTCGATCCGCGCGAGCGCCGCATCGACGACCGCGCGCGCCGACACCGTGCCATCGCGCACCGCTTGCGCGATGTCGGCCGCGGTTGCGCTTGCGGCGAGCGGATCATTCATCGGGTGCAAGGATGTCGCGCGCAAGCGCATGGAGCCGTGCGAGATTCGCGGCGACCGCGTCGCGGCTTGCGGGCGGAATCGTCAGCGACACCGCGCTTGCCGCGGCTTCGAGGTAGGCGTACGCATCGAACTCATCGCTCGATGGAGGCTCGTCCCGGCCGCGGCGGCTGCGCAAATTGTGAATGTGCACCCACGCGCCGCGCGCGATCGGCTGCGTCGCTTCGCCGATGCACTCGCCGTACTTCGTCAACGCGTCGCCTTCGCGCAGGTCGACCAGCGCGATCTTGTGGCCGAGCGCGATCGCCTCGCACGCGGTGATCGTCACGACGCTGCCGTTCATGTCGACCGCGACCTCGTCGCCGGCCGCGACGGGCGCAAGCACGATCGCGATGTTGTCGCTTGCGGCGAGCGCCGTCGCCTGCCATGCGGTGCCGCTCGCCGATACGCTGCGTACGCCGCTCACAACGCAGCGCCGAGCCGGCTCACCACGTCCTCGCCTTCGTCGAGCACCTCGCCCCACGTCAGCGTTCCCGACGCGACGTCGAGCACGACGTCCTGCAGGCGCGCGGCCGCGTCGGCGAGCGAGACCTTGCGCGCGAAGACATCGCTCGCGTCGAAGTCGAGCTGCTCGCGCAATCGCCCGGCTGCGATCGGATTCGCGGAAATCTTGATCGTCGGCGCGATGCCGCTCACGAAGCTGTTGCCGACGCCCGTCGTGAACAGCACGATCTGCGCACCGGACGCGACGAGGCCGCCGACCGATTCGGGCGCATACGCCGGCGCATCCATCAGGTACAGACCGGCACCGGGCAGCGGCTCGGCGATGCCGACGACACCGCGAATCGGTGCGCGTCCGCCCTTTGCGATCGCGCCGAGCGATTTCTCCTCGATCGTCGACAGTCCCGCAGCGACGTTCGTCGGACCCGGGTTGTTGCCGACGAGATCGATGCCTGCATCGACGCTTGCGCGCTCGCGTCGCAGGACCGCTTCGCGAATCGCACGGGCCACGCTGTCGTCGCTCGCACGTCGCGCAAGCAGATGCTCGGCGCCGAGCCATTCGATCGTCTCGCCGAACACAGCGCGTCCACCGGTTTCGACGACCGCATCGACGATGCTCCCGACGAGCGGGTTGGACACGAGGCCCGAGCTCGGATCGGAGCGTCCGCATTCCATCCCCACGCATAGTTCGGCAAGTGACACGCGCGTGCGGCGCGCACGCGACGCATCGCGCAGCATCCGCGCGGCGATCCGCGTGCCGCGCTCGGTGACGGTGATCGCATCGTGCTCGCAATCGTCGAGCACCAGCGCCTCGATCGGCTTGCCGGTCGTCGCGACATCGTTCGCAATCGCTTCGACGTAAGGCGCGGTTCCTCCGATCACCAGCGCCGCGGCAACGTTCGGATGGCGCGCGAATGCGGTCAGCGCACGCCGCTGCAGCGCCGCGTCGTCGCCGAGCAGCCCGCTGCCATAGGGCGTCGTGATGACGCGCGCACCGGGAACGGCGCGGCCGATGCGCCGCGCGGTCGGCGATGTGAGGCCCGTCACCGACATCACCAGGACGTGGTTGCGCACGCCGACGCTGCCGTCATCGCGGCGAAATCCATCGAAGTGCAGGGTCACGATGGCACGGGGGCCGCCGCGGGAATCAGCCCGCTGGCCTTCAGCGCCTGCCAGAACGCCGGCGGGATCGCCAGCGTCGACCAGTGCAGATTCGTGTCGACCTCGCGCGTCGTGCGGTAGCCGCAGACCGCGCTGGCGACGGCGGGATGCGCCAGCGTGAACTGCAACGCGGCGGCGCCGAGCGGGACGCCATATTCCGCGCAGACCGCTTCGAGCCGGCGCGTGCGCGCGATGATTTCCGGCGGCGCCTCCGCGTAGAAATACCGGGCGCCGGGCACCGCACCCGTCGCGAGAATTCCCGAATTGAACGGCGACGCGACGACGACGCCGATGCCGTGCCGCTCGCAATGCGGCAGGAATTCGTCGAGCGCGGCGTGCTCGAGCAGCGTGTAGCCGCCAGCCAGCATGAAAAAATCGAAGTCACCTTCGCGTGCGAAGCGCAGGCAAACGTCAGCGCCCTTGACGCCGACGCCGATGGCGCGAACGATCCCTTCGCTTCGCAGGCGCTCGAGCGCCGGATAGGCGCCGCGCATCGCCTCGGCGAAGCGCCGCTCGTAATCGGCGCCCTGCCAGCGCGGATTGACGTCGTGTATGTACACGATGTCGACGCGGCAGAGGCCGAGCCGCTGCAGGCTGTCGTCGAGCGCGCGCAGCACGCCGTCGTAGCTGTAGTCGTAATGGAGCTCGAACGACAAGCCGTCGTCCGGTGCCGGCGACGCGCAGCTCGGGCGCAATCGGCGGCCGACCTTCGTCGACAGGATGAAGTCGTCGCGATCGCGTTGCCGAAGCGCGGTGCCGAACCAGTGCTCGCCGAGGCCGCGCGCGTAAAGCGGCGCGGTGTCGAAATAGCGAAAGCCGCGGTCGTACGCGTATGACAGGACGTCTTCGGCTTCGCGTTCTTCGCTCACGCGAAACAGGCTGCCGCCGCCGTAACCCAACAGGGGCAAGACGAGTCTTGTCTTCATGCGAGGTCGGGCAGACGGCCGGTCTTGCGGCCGCCGCGTGCGACGAGTTCCTGCACTTCGGCGGAGGCGTGATTCAGCGCTGCCGCCGGCGACGCGTTGCCGATGATGCATTCGTTGAGCCGCAGCGACACGATCGACGACATCTGCGCCGCTTCAGGAATCACCGCGTACATCTTCGCGACTTTCGAGTTTTCCGATTGCGCCTTCAAAAAGCGGAATTTCGGATCGCGCGCGAGATCGGTATTGCCGAGGTCGACGCGCACCGGAACCGCGCCGTAGCGCGTGTACGCAAGCTGGTGGTCGAGCGTCTGGAACCAGTCGAGAAACGTCAGCGCAGCCCGTTGACGATCCTTGGGCACGTTCCGCGCAATCGCGCCGATCCAGTGGCCGGCGCGACTCGCATGATGTCCGTCGCGGCCTTTGGGAATCAGCGCGGCCTCGAACTTGCCGACGACCGCCGACTTGTTCGGATCCTCGAGCTGCGCCCACGCACCGACGATGCCGACGGTTTGCGCCGCCTTGCCGGTGGCCATCAGCTGGATCATCTGTCCCTGGCTCACCGCCCCGGCCGTCGGATAGCCGCCGGCCTTGCCGAGCTTCAGGTAGAAGTCGAGCGCGCGCAGCGCCGCGGGGCTGTTCAGCGTCACCGTGAAATCGCCCGTGCTCGCATCCTTGAAGATGTCGCCGCCGAAGCTGAACAGGTAATTGCTGAAATCGGCGAGCGCCGAATCGCGATCGTCGCGATGGACGAACCCATAGACGCGCGTTCCGTCATTGAGCTTCTGCGCATTCGCCAGCACGTCGTCCCATGTTTCGGGAACCTTCAACCCGTGCTGGTCGTAGAGGTCCTTGCGGTAGTAGAACACCTCGACGTTGCCGTTGACCGGCACCCCCATCAGCTTGCCGCCCTTCGGATCGAACGTGCGCAGCTTGTCGTTCCAGTAGATCGTCCCGCCGTACGTGCTGACTTCGGGATCGAGCCTGAACTTCGGGTCGACGTCGTGCACCGGCGCGAGAAAGCCGCCGGCGAAGAATTCGACCATCCAGTTGTTGTCGATCGCGAGGAGGTCATACGATCCGCTCGATGCGCGAAGCGAATTGCGGATCTTGTCGAGCGCACCCGCGTACGGATTGACGTCGAGCTCGATGCGATTGCCGGTTTCCTTCTGGTACTGCTCGACGAGCCGGCGGAATCCTTCGAACCACGGCGACTGGTTGATCACCATCGTGATCGATGCGACCTTCGGCGTGCCCTGCGCCAGCGCGCCGCGCGCGACGATCGACGAGACGAGCACGCCGGCGCCGGCAGCGCCGGCGCGCAACAAAAACGAGCGACGACTGGCGGAACGAGGCACCGGTACCTCCTTGTCGCGTGGCGGATGATTGCGCAATCATCGCGATCTTGCTACCGTGCGAAGCGACTGTCAACGCTCGAATCGTGCGCCGCGCCCCGTCCGCTGTTTCGCGATCTACTCCGGCAACGCGTGCGCCGCGGCTCGTCGACGTCGCGCGCATCGCGAAGCTCTCGCCGATCACCGTGTCCCGTGCATTGCGCGAGCCGGCGAAGGTATCGCCGCAAGCGCGTGCACGCGTGGCCGCCGCCGTCGCAGCCGTCGGCTACGTGCCCGATCTCGTCGCGAGCAGCTTGACGAGCCGGCGCACGCGCCTCGTCGGCCTCGTCGTGCCGACGATCACCGCGTCGATCTATGCATCGACGGTCGCGGGACTGTCGCAGGTGCTTCGCGCACGCGGCTTCGAGGCGCTGATCGGCGACAGCGGCTACGGCCCCGAAGACGAGGAAAAGCTCGTCGCCGCGTTCATCGGACGACGTGCCGACGGCATCGTGCTCTCGAGCGTCGAGCATTCGGATGCGACGCGGCAAATGCTCGCGCGGGCGCGCGTGCCGGTCGTCGAGACGGGCAACCTGACGCGCAAACCGATCGACATGGTCGTCGGCTTCTCGAACTACGACGCGGCGCGCGCGATGATGGCGCATCTCATGGCTCGCGGCCATCGGACGATCGCTTTCCTGGGCGCATCGCTCCGCGGCAATCCGCAGGCCGCCGATCGACGTCGCGCCTATGACGATGCGGTCGTTGCGCACCGTCTTGCGCGTGCGCCGACGCTCGCCGTCGAATGCGCGTCCGACCTCGACGCAGGCGGAACTGCGCTTTTGCAGATCGTCGAGCGCCATCCGCGCTGCACGGCGGTCTTCGCGGCGAGCGAAGTGCGCGCGACCGGCGCGCTGCTCACCTGCCTTCGGCGGGGCGTGCGCGTCCCCGATTGCATCGCGATCGCCGGCTTCAACGACGCGGGCCTCGGCGCGCATCTCGTTCCGGCGCTGACGACGGTTCGCGTGCCACGGGAAGAGATCGGCCGCCGCGCCGCCGAAATGATTCTCGACCGGCTGGAAGGGCGACGCATCGGCAAGAAAACGGTCGATGTCGGATTCGAGATCATGGTACGGGAAAGTGCATGAGGACAACTGTGAGCGCCCGCTATCTGACGCTTGCGCCCGCGCTCGTCCTCTTCGCCGGCATCGCAGTCGTGCCGATCGTCGAACTCGTCGCGATGAGCGTCTCGCAGATCGACTGGGTGCAGGGCAAGGCGCAATGGCGCTTCGTCGCGTTCGACCAGTACTTGCGGGTTGCCGGCGATGCGCTTTTCCGCACCGGTGTCGCCAACACCCTCGTCTTCGCGATCGGCGGGGTGCTCGTGCAGATGCTGCTCGGCTTCGCGCTCGCACTGCTCACGACGCGCATCACGCGCGGCCGCGCACTCTACCGCACGGTCTTCATCCTGCCCATCCTCGTCCCGGGCATCGTCATCGGCGCGATCTGGAAGCTCATGTACAACTTCGATTTTGGTGTGCTGAACCAGCTGCTCGGAGTCGTCGGGGTGCGACCGGTCGACTGGCTCGGCAACACGTCGACCGCGCTCGCCGCCGTGATCGCCGTCGACGTCTGGCACTGGACGCCGTTCGTGTTCCTGCTGATGCTCGCCGGCCTCGAAAGCCTGCCGCAGGATGTCTACGAGGCAGCGCGCGTCGACGGCGCGACGTTCCTGCAGGAGCTTCGTTACGTCACGCTGCCGCTGATGCTGCCGACGATCGTCGTGACGCTCGTGTTCCGGGTCATCGTCGGCGTCAAGGTGTTCGACGAGATCTACCTGCTGACCGGAGGCGGTCCCGGCACGTCGACCGAAGTGGTGAGCTACACAATCTTTCGCCGCTTCTTCACCGAGGGACAGACCGGTTACGGCGCGGCGATGTCGGTCGTCGTGCTGTTCGCGCTCGCCCTGGCCTTCATCGTCGCCACCGCGGCAACGCAGCGCCGCCGCACGTTGTGATGAAACAAGCGACGCTTCGTGCAACCGCGACGCACGCCGCCCTGCTCGTCGCGGCGATCATCGTGCTCTTCCCGTTCGTCTGGATCGCACTCGCCGCATTCAAGACACAGATTTCGCTGATGATCGGCGAGGTGCTGTTCACGCCGACGCTCGCGCATTTCGACGAGGTGCTGTTCTCGGGCGCCTCCGACTATCTCGCCAACTACCGCAACAGCCTGATCATCGCGACGGCGAGCACGCTGATCGTGCTCACGGTGGCGACGCTCGCCGCGTATTCGATCGAGCGCCTCGGCTGGCCCCGCTGGCTCGTGCACGGATTCCTGCTCGGCGCCGCGGTTTTCAACGCGATTCCGGCGATCACGCTCGTCGGGGCGTGGTACGTCGGCTTTCGCGCTCTCGGTCTCTACGACACGTATCTCGCGGTGATCCTCGCGCATGCGACGCTCAATCTGCCGATCGGCATCTGGCTGATGGCGACGTTCATTCGCGAAGTGCCGCACGAGCTCGAGGAAGCGGCGCGGATCGACGGCTGCGGCACGCTGCAGATGCTGTGGCGCGTCATCGTGCCGGTCGTGATGCCCGGCATCGCCGCGACCGCGGTGCTCGTGTTCATCCACAGCTGGAACGAGTTCGTCGTCGCGCTGAACCTGACGGCGCGCGAGACGGCAACGGTTCCCGTCGCGATCTCGAAGTATGCGCAGGAGAACGAGACGAAATACGGCGCGATGGCGGCCGGCGCCGTGCTGTCGGTGCTACCCTCGCTCGTACTGCTCTTCTTCGCGCAGCGCGCGATCGTGCGCGGGCTGACGGCCGGCGCCGTCAAATGATGCGCTTTTCGGCAAGCGCACCGCTCGCTCGATCAGCACCGAATCGCCGAATTCGTGCGTGCGGTAACCATGGACTTCGAGCTCGCGGTTCGCCCGCTCGAGCCATTCGGGCGTCGTGAAAGCGCCGAGCAACGCGTAGTGGCTCGTCCCCGGTTCGTGCGTGCCAGACAGGATCGCATCGACGACGCGCAGTCGCGTATGCGGACCGATGCGCAGTGTCGCAACCGCTGCCCCCGCGCGCACGCGGCCGTCGCCGGTAGCGGCCGACTCCAGCGCCCGCACGACGGTCGTGCCGATCGCGACGATGCGTCCCCTCCGCGTGCGCGCTTGCGCAATCGCATCCGCGGTGACCAGCGGAATGACGTACGGCTCGGCGAGAGGCAGCCGCGCGTCGAGCGCCGGATCACCCGTCGACGAAATGCCCGCCGCGTGCGTGATCGTCGCGAAGCGGACGCCGCGACGGCGCAGATCGGCCAGCAGATGCCAGTCGAGCGCGAAGCCGGCCGACGGCGGCTCGAATGCGGCCGGCACTCCAGCGATCGGCGTCCAGACGTCCCACAGTGCGAGTGCAGGACGCACGTGCGCGTACTGGATCGGCCGGCCGTGCTGCGCGATGCCGCGCCAGATCGCATGCGCCGATCCTTCGATGCGCAGCGCAATGAAGCGCGGATGGCCGAGCAGACGGCGCACCGTCGCGCGCAACGGGCCGAGATGTAGCGCGTCGCCGACCGCGAGCGCCGGCGGCGCGGGTCGAAGCTCGGTCGGCGTTCGATAGTCGCCTTCGCCGAACACGACGGCCGAGAACTCGTGGACGTCGTCGCGCTCGAGCGAAGCGCGCTGCGCGAGGCGAACCTCGATCGGCTTGCCGCTTTCGACGTGCACGCCGGCAAGGCTCGCGGGAAGCGTCGCCGCATCGTTGGCGACCACGAGATCGCCGCGCCGAAGCAACGCTGCCAGGTCGTCGCGCGGCCAATGCGTGATCGCGCCGCGCGCATCGATGGCGAGAAGCCTCGCATCGGGCGGACGCTGGATCGGCTCGCGCGCAACGATCATCGCACTTCCGCCTGGCGTACGCGCATCCGTTCGCCGAGAGCGGCGACGATCGCCAGCGTCAGCTCGTGCGCCGATGCCTCGGGAAGGCGCAGCGTCGATCGATCAGCGTCGGGCACGGCGAGCGCGTGCAGCGGCGTATCCATGTCGCCGGGATCGGGCGACAACACCGAAATGCCTTCGCCGTCGAGCTCGGCATTCCAGATGGCGCTCAGGTGATGCAGCGCGGCCTTCGATGCACCGTACGCGCCCCAGCCCGGGTACGGCGTTATCGCGGCATCGCTCGAGATATTGAGCACGACGCCGCCACGATGCTCGGCCGCCGAAGCGCGCAGCGCGCCGAGCAGCGCCTTTGTCAGCCGGAACGGACCGAGCAGATTCGTCGCGAGCGCGTCTTCGACGGCCTCGCATTCGGTATCTGCCAGGAGGGCCAGCGGTACCGGTCCGAGGCTCGACGCGTTGTTGACGAGCACGTCGAGTCCGCCGAGCGCGCCCAGCACCTGCAAGGCAATCGGATGGATGTCGAGCTTGCTCGCAACGTCGCCGACGATGCCCGTGACGCCACGCAGCTCGCGTGCGACCTGCTCGACGCGCTCGGGCGTCCGCGCCACGAACGCGACCGACGCGCCGCGCGCGTTCCACTCGCGCACGAGCGCAAGTCCCAATCCTGAAGTCCCGCCGGTGATCGCGATCCGCAATCCGGCGACGTCGATGTCGTGTTGCCCGTGTCTGTCCATGGCCCCTCTCCTTCGTTACCTGTCTGGGACAATACGGGCGGGGCCGTGCTTTTCTAAGGCGGCTGTCTACGCGCTTGGCGAAAGGTCATTCCGATGGACAAGCCGCCACTCGTCTCGAGGCATCTCGCGCGCAATCTCGCCGCATTGCGGCAGGTGCGTTCGCTCACGCAGGAATCGCTCGCCAAATCCGCGGGCGTGCCGCGCTCGACGATCGCCAATCTCGAATCGGGCAATGGCAATCCGTCGCTCGCGGTGTTGACGAAGGTCGCGGAAGCGCTGGCGACGTCGATCGACGAGCTCGTCGCGTCGCCGCGTGCCAAAGTGCGACGGTGGGCGGCGAAGGACCTCGCGTCACGCGGCCGCGGACGCGGCGTGACGACACGCGCGCTCGTCCCGGAACCGGTGCCCGAAGAGCTGATGGAGTTGATGGAGTTCGAGCCCGAAGCCGTGATGGCCGGGACGCCGCATCTGCCTGGCACCCGCGAGTTCTTCTCGTGCCTCCAAGGCCGCGTGACGATCTTCGTGGCGGGCGAGCGTTATGAGCTTGCCGCCGGCGACGTTCTGGGCTTCCCGGGCAACGTTCCGCACTCCTACCGCAACCTGGATCCGAACGCGCACGCGCTCGGCGTGTCGATCGTCGTGCTCGCGAAAGCGGGCGTCTAGGACGGGTCGACGTTGCCCATGATTGCCTCGACGAGCGTGCGCGCGCGCTCCTTCGCCTCGTCGGGCAACGAATGCCGGCGCGCGTACGGTCGCGTCTTGCACGTCGCGTCGATGATCAGTTTGGCGGACAGGCCGTTGCGGTTGGACGGATCGAGCGTCGCCGCCATCGCGTTGCGAACAACGTCGAGGTCCGAATCGGCCTGGAATCGCGTGCACACCGCCCACATCACTTCCTGCTCGTCGTGCACGTCGACGTCGGCGTCGACGACGACGACGAGCTTCAGGCTCAGGTTGTCGCCGAAAGCGGCCATCGCGATGTTGCGCGCCTGCCCCGGCGGCGGATCCTTGACCGAAATGTACGTGTGCAGAAGGCGCGTGCCCGATTTCGGATAGCTCACCGCCGTCACGTTCGGAAACTGCGCGCGCAGCATCCGCAGTTGGCGCGCCTCCTGCGAAACGCCGAGCAGCAGCGTGTGCTCGTCGGAAATGCCGGGAATGATCGAGTGATAGATCGCGTCGCGGCGATGCAGGATGGCGGTGACTTCGAGCGCGTGGCGCGTCGACCGTTCCGACGCATAGCCGGTGAATTCGCCGAACGGCCCTTCGTTCTCGTCCGCGTCGAGGAGCAGGTGGCCTTCGATCGCGATCTCGGCGAACGCCGGAATCTCGACGGGCACCGTCACGCCGCGAACGACCTGCAGCGGCTCGCCGAGGAATCCTCCGGCGACTTCGTATTCGTCCGCTTCGATCGGACCCTTCCACAATCCCGAGCCGAACGTGATCAGCGGGTGGCAGCCGACGACGACGACGACCGGCAGCTTGGCAAGGCCCATCTCCAATGCCTTGCGTGCGTAATTCCACAGATGGCGGCGGCTGTGCAGGCTCGTGCCGAAGCGGTTGCGGCCGTTGACCTGCAGACGATGGAACGACGCGTTGCGAACGCCGGTTGCCGGATCCCTGGCGACGAACATCGCGTTCGTCAGGTACTTGCCGCCGTCCTCGCGAAAGTGCCGCATGATCGGCAGATACGCGAGATCGACTTCGTCGCCGCGGAGCGCGACGTCCTGGACAGGACCCGTATCGACGATGCGCGGGGGAATGTGCTCGGCGTCGGCGCTGCCCCAGCTTTCGATCAGCCTCGACGGCGGCACGCCAAGTGCCGCCGCGAAGCGCGCACGCGAGCCGAACAGATTCGTCAGTACCGGAAAGCGCGACCCGCGGACGTTGTCGTAGATCAGCAGCGGGCTTCGTCCGCGCCGCTCGAGCTCGAGGCAGATCGCGGTGGCGTCGTAGTCGAGGCCGATCGGCTCGGCAACCCTGACGACGTCGTCGGGATGGTCGGCCTCGTAGCGCTCGAGGAACCGGTGCAGGTCCTGTCCGTCCTGCCTGACTTGCGCGCGTTCTGTCATGCGTAACGTCGTCCGTTGTTCGGTTGACTTTACTTGCTTAGTCAAGTAGGGTCAATCGAATGCCCGAGCCGCTTCCCCACATGGCGCCGTACGCGCGCATCAAGCGCCACGTCGTGCGGCTCATCGAATCGGGCGAATGGGGCATCGCGAGCCGCGTTCCGTCGGAGAACCAGCTCGCCGCCGAGTTCAAGGTATCGCGGATGACCGCGCGACGCGCGCTGCTCGAATTGGCGCACGAAGGCTGGCTCGTGCGAAGCCAGGGTCTCGGCACGTTCGTCGCCGACCGCAAGCCCGCGCTGTCGATGCTCGAAGTGCGCAACATCGCGGACGAGATCGTCGAGCGCGGGCACCGCTACACGAACAAGGTGTTGCGTCTCGAAGCCGACGATGCGGCCGGCGCGGTCGCAATGAACCTCGGCATCGGCATCGGTTCGCGCGTCTTTCATTCGATCATCGTGCACGTCGAGAACGACGTGCCGGTTCAGCTCGAGGATCGCTACACGAATCCGGCGGTCGCGCGCGACTACCTTGCGCACGACTTCACGCGCGAAACGCCGAACGCCTACCTGTCGCGGCTCGCGCCGATCGAAGCGATCGAGCACACGATCGAGGCGGTGCTCCCTGCCGCGCACGTCGCGCGCTGGCTGCAGATCGCGCGCACCGAGGCTTGCCTTCAGATCAGCCGCCGCACCTGGTCGTCGGGACGCGTCGCGAGCTACGCGCGACTCGTGCACCCCGGCAGCCGCTATCGGATCGGCGGCTGCGTATCGACCGGCAACCGCCCCGCGAATCGAATGAGCCACCTGTGACATCCACGGCGCGCATCGACATCAGGTACCTGAACGGGATCGACGTCGACCGCTTGTCGCTCGACGACGAAGAGATCCTCGCCGCCGTCGAGGCGGCAATTCGCGCGCAGGGCCGCGGCGAGACCGTCATCGAGCCCCGCGTGCATCTGGTGCCGGAGACGTCCGCGAAGGGTCACTTCAATGTGCTGCGCGGCTACGTGAAGCCACTCGGCGTCGCCGGCGTCAAGGTCGTCAGCGATTTCGTCGACAACTACAAGCGAGGCCTGCCGTCCGAGATGGCGATCCTCGATCTGTTCGATCCTGACACGGGAACGCCGCTCGCCGTCATCGATGCGACGGCGATCACCGACATGCGAACCGGCGCGATGACCGCGCTCGGCGCGAAATACCTGGCGCGCCACGACAGCCGCGTATTGGGACACATCGGCGCACGCGGCACCGCCTACTGGAACGTTCGGCTCCTCGATCGGCTGTTCGACTTCGCCGAGATCCGCGTTCATTCGCGGCGTCCCGAGAGCCGCCATGCCTTCGCCGAGCGCCTGTCGAAGGATCTCGACAAGCCGCTGATCGTCACCGACGACTGGGAATCGTGCGTGCGCGGCGCGGACATCGTCGTCGAAGCGTCGCGCCTGCCGCAGCCTTCGCCGCTGCTGAAAACGTCCTGGATCGCAAAAGGTGCGCTTGTCGTTCCTTACGGCACGATGAGCGCCGTCGAGCTGTCGCTCACCGACATCATGGACAAGATCGTGGTCGACGACTGGGGACAGTGCCGCAAGGGCCTGCCGTTCGGCGCACTGCGCGCGCATGTCGACAGCGACCGTCTGAACGAGACGAACCTGCACGCCGAGCTGGGCCAGATCGTTGCCGGGTCAACGGCCGGGCGCGAGCGCGACGACGAGACGATCCTGTTCTGGCACCGTGGCCTCGGCATCACCGACATCGCGCTCGGACACGCGATGCTCGAAAAGGCGAAGGCCCTGTCGATCGGCCAGACGCTGCGCTTTTCATGATGTCGCGCTCGCATGCCGTTGCCACCGTCGCACCCGGCCGAGCGCCGAACTCATTCGCGCCGCCAATGCCCATTGCGCAGCCAATGCTCGAGCATCCACAGGCGATCGACGCCCCAGATCGGCTGCTCGTCGACGATGAAGAATGGCGAGCCGAAGACGCCGCGCGCGATTGTCGCGTCCATTTCACGCTGCAGGCGGTCCTTCAGCGATTGCGAGGCGAGTGCCTGCCGCAATTGCGCCGCATCGATGCCGACGAAAGACGCCTCCTCGGCAACGGCTTCCGGCGGCGTGATGTCGCGGCCTTCGACCCATGCGCGATGCAGCATGCGTTTCGCGAACGCCATGGCGGCATCGGCGTCGCGATCCCTGATCCAGTAGAACGCCCGGGCCGCGGCGACGGAATTGGAGCGGCTCACGTCGGGCGACGCGAGCGGAACGCCGAGCAGGCTCGCCATCCGCGGCTTGTCGAGCCGCACGTAGTCCGACTTGAGCGGCGTTTGCATCATGGGCTTGAGCCCCATGATCTTCATCACCGTCACGCCGACGAGGAACGGACGCCATTCGATGCGGCGCTGATGGGCGATTGCAATGCGCTCGAGCTGCGTCGATGCGAGATAGCCGTACGGTGAGATGAAGTCGAAGTAGAAATCGATGTCGGTCTTCATGTGCGCGGTTCGATGAACACGACCCCGGAAGGTTACCGGTTGCTGCAACTGCCGGCGAGCGGATATCTGCAGGCGAATGGACCGTTCTTCGCCCAGTGGAACGGCGAACGCTTCTTGCTCGGCTTTCGCGTCGAGCAACGTCACTGCAACTCGTCCGGCGTCTGCCACGGCGGCATGATCGCCACGCTTTGCGACGTGCTGCTGACCGTCGGCAGCAACATCCAGTCGGGGCTGTCGCGTTTCCTGCCGACGATCTCGATGACCTGCGACTTTCTGGGTCCGGCACGCGACGGCGCATGGATCGTAGGACGGGTCGACGTCCTGCGAACCACGCGAAACCTGCTCTTCGCCTCGGGGCTGCTCGAAGTCGCAGGCGAAGGCCCCATTGCCAGGACGAGCGGCGTGATGAGGGTCGGCAGCGAGCCCGATGCCCGGTACGCCGCCGATCGGTATTTCGGATGAGAGCCGCAGGGCCGACCGAAGCCTCGAATTCCGTCCCTTCGGGGGGCAGCGAAGCGCGCGAGCCCGACGGGCCGCCCCGAGGGCGAGCAGGTGAGTGCGAAGCACGAACGTCGTTCGACCGGCCGCAAGCGTGGCGGGATCATGCAAGCGACGAAGCGACGCCCGATGTTCGAGCAGAACCGGCGATGCCATCGCTGCACCCGTTCGAGCAGCAAACGGTCGCATGGCTTCTCGAAACGCGAGCAACACTGTCGAAGGACGAGCCGTTCCTGATCTTCGCCCCGTTCGAAGGCGAGGCGCGCCGATGGACGTATGGCCAGTTCGCAACCGACGTTGCGCGCGTCGCCGCCGGGCTCGCGGAGCTCGGCGTCGGTCGCGGCCAACGCGTCGTCGTGCTGCTCGACAATTGTCCCGAAGCGCTGCTCGTGTTCTTTGCCTGCGCATGGCTTGGCGCCGTTTGCGTGCCGGTCAATACGCAGTCGACCGCATCGGAATTTGCCTGGTTCCTGGCGCGAAGCAAAGCAGTCGGCATCGTCGCGCAGCCGCGCCTGCTCGACGTGGCGCGCTCGGCCGCAACGTCGCAATGGCTGGTGGTGACGCAAACCGGCGCAGCGTCAACGGCATCCGACGACATTCCATTTGGCTCGCTGTACCGCGAACCGGTTTCGTGCAACCGCGTCGACTCGCAGGCGCCGGCCAGCGTGCTGTTCACGTCCGGAACGACGTCGCGTCCGAAGGGCGTCGTGTGGACGCACGCCAACGTGCTCTGGGGTGCCAAAATGGGCGCGTTGCAGGAAGGCCTTCGCCGTGACGACGTGCATCTCGTATTTCTGCCGCTGTTCCACGTCGTCGCGCTCACCTGGTCGATCCTGCCCACGATGTGGGCCGGTGGATGCGCGGTGCTGCAGCCGAAGTTCTCCGCGTCGCGCTTCTGGGAAGCCGCGCTCGCCCATCGCTGCACGTGGGCATCGATGGTTCCGTTCTGCACGGCGGTATTGGCCAAGCAGCCGGTGCCGGAGCATCACTTCTTTCGTTGCTGGGGCCACGCGGTGTTTTCCACCGACTGCGAACGTCGCTTCGGCGTGCAACTGCTCGGCTGGTGGGGCATGACCGAGCTCGTGACGCAAGGCCTCGTCGGCGATACGCGGCTTCCACAGACTCACGGTTCGATCGGCAGGCCCTCGGTCGGATATGAAATCGCGATCGTCGACGAGCACGGCAAAGGCGTCGGTCCGGGCGAAACGGGAGAGCTCTGCGTGCGCGGACGGCGCGGCGTGTCGCTGTTCCTGGAGTATCTTGACGATATCGAGGCGACTCGGCGCGCGTTCGATGCGCAAGGCTATTTTCGGACCGGCGATCGCGTCGTGATGCGCAGCGACGGAACGATCCAGTTCGTCGATCGGCTGAAGGACGTGATCAAAGTCGGAGGCGAGAACGTGGCGGCGCCCGAAGTCGAACGCGTGATCGCGACGATCGCCGGCGTGCAGGAAGTCGCCGTCGTTGCGAAGCGCGATCCGGAACTCGGCGAAGTGCCGGTGGCTTTCGTCAAGGCGGACGTTTCCGCCGACGCAGCGAGCCGCCTCGTCACCGAAGTCCTGGTCGCGTGCCGCCAGCAACTCGCGAAGTTCAAGGTGCCGCGCGACGTCGTTCTCGTCGACGACTTCCCGCGTGTCGCGATCGGCAAGGTGGCGAAGGCGGAGCTGCGCAAACGTCTAGGCGATTCGGATCAAGCGGACATCACGGATCGCCTTGACGTGCATTCCCGATGATCCGATGAGCACCGTTTTGAAAGCCGATCGATCGGTCGCCGAGTCGCCGGCGGAGATCCGCATCACCGACCTTTCGATGCGCTATCGGACCGTGTCGGGGGATTCGGTTTTCGCGCTCGATCGCGTGTCGCTTGCGATCCAGCCGAGGGAGTTCGTATGCGTCGTCGGTACATCGGGTTGCGGCAAGACGACGCTTCTGCGGATCATTGCAGGACTCGTGCGGCATACGGCGGGCCGCGTGCATCTGCGCGACCGCGAGATCAGCGGCCCGAGCGCCGATGTCGGCATCGTGTTCCAGGGCCCGGTGCTGCTGCCATGGAAGACGGTCCTCGAGAACGTGATGATCCCCGTCGTCGTCCTCGGCCTCGACCGCGATGCGCATCGACGGCGTGCGATGGAGCTGCTCGACCTCGTCGGACTTTCCGGCTTCGAGGACAAGTATCCGAAGGAGCTGTCGGGCGGCATGCAGCAGCGGGCGAGCATCGCGCGCGCGCTGGTGCATCAGCCCTCGCTGCTGCTGATGGACGAGCCGTTCGGCGCGCTCGACGCGATGACGCGCGAGACGATGAACCTCGAGCTGCAGCGCATCGTCAAGGATGCCGCGATCACCGTGTTGTTCATCACGCATTCGATCCAGGAGGCGGTGTTTCTCGGTGACCGCATCGTCGTGATGACGCCGCGTCCCGGTCGCATCGCCGAGTCGATGACCATCGACCTGCCCCGGCCGCGCGAGCTCGACGCGATGTCGGCGCCGGAGTTCGGATCGTACGTGCGCGCGGTTCGCCGGCTGCTGAACGCGCGCGGGATGACGCATTGATGCTGCGGCTGCGTAACGAACGCTCCGGACTGCGCGGCACCACGCGCGACGAGTCGTTGCCCGCGGCCGCGGACGAAGGCGACCGGAGCGAGCGTGCCGGCGCCGCGAGTCGCTGGCTTCGCTCCAACAAGGTTCAGATCTTCCTTTTCACCATTGGCATCCTGCTCGTCTGGCAGTTCGTCAACGAGGCGCTGCGCGTGCCGTCGTACCTGCTGCCGACGCCGTCGGCGATCGCCCGCGCGCTCTACAGCGGCGTCGTCGATGGCCTCTTCATCAAGAGCGCGTTCATCACGCTGCTCGAAGCGATCACCGGGTTTCTGATCGCGGCGTGCGCAGGCATCGTCCTCGGCACCGCCATTGCGCAGTTCGCCATCGTCGAGCGGCTCGTCTACCCGTACATCGTCGGTCTGCAGAGCCTGCCGAAGGTCGCGATCGCGCCGCTCGTCATCGTCTGGTTCGGCTACGGCTTCAGCTCGAAGATCGTCGTGTCGGCGACGATTGCGTTCTTCCCGGTGCTCGTGAACGTCATCGTCGGTCTCAAGAGCGCCGATGCCGACCAGCTCGATCTGATGCGAAGCCTGAATGCGTCGCGATGGCAGAAGCTGCGGCTCGTCCAGTTTCCGGCTGCGTTGCCGTTCATCTTCGCCGGCCTGGACGTCGCCGCGATCTTCAGCGTTCTCGGCGCGATCGTCGCCGAATTCGTCGGCTCGCAGGCGGGCCTCGGCAATCTGCTGCTGACGTTCAACTCGAACCTCGACATAAGCTCCGTCTTCGCCTGCCTGATCCTGCTGGGGCTGATGGGAACGTCGCTGCATTTCGCGATTCAGCTTCTGCGCAGGCGGATGGTGTTCTGGAGCAGGGAAGACGAGGTGAGGAAGCTTTGAGCGCGCGGCAGCCGTCGCGCGATTAACCCAAACGGCAACAGCGCAGACTGGTCCAACGACCCCGATGGAGGCATCCAAGCCTCGACTCGAATGGAGGAAACGATGAGGACATTCGCAAAGCACATGGCGCTTTCACTCCTGGCGATGACGGTGATCGCTGCGAGCGGCAGCGCATTGGCCGACAAGAAGGCCGACGTCAAATTCCTGATCACGACGACGAAGATCGAGCCGGGCCACTGCACGATCTCGTCGCTGCAGCAGAAGCCCGGCTTCTGGAAGCACGAGGGCCTCGACGTCCAGATCATCGGCGTCGAGGGCTCGAGCCTCGCGGTGCAGCAGGTCGGAAGCGGCAATGCCGACTTCGCGAGCGTCGGTCCCGAGGTGCTGCTCACCGCGCGGCAGCAGGGCGTGCCGATCAAGGCGTTCTACGCGATCGTGCCGCACACGATCTTCCGCCTGATGGTGCCGGCCGATTCCCCGATCAAGTCGGCCGCCGACTTCAAGGGCAAGACGATCGGCATTCCGTCGACGGCCTCGGCGTCGTATCCGTTCAGCCGCGCAATCCTGTCGTCGGCGGGAATCAATCCCGAGACCGACGTTCATTGGCTCACGGTCGGCGCCGGCGCGCAAGCCGCGCTCGCATTGCAGCGAGGGCAGATACAGGCGATCGCCGGCTGGGACACGATGCAGGCGGCCTTCGAGAATAGCGGGATGAAGTTCAGGAACATCAGCGCGCCGTTCGTCGATCAGCTGCTCGGGCAGGTGCTGATCGCACGCGAGGACTTCCTGCAACAGCACCCGGAAACCGCGATCGCGATCGCACGCGGCATTGCGGAAGCGACGGTGTTCGCGCTCGACCATCCCGAGGAGGCGCTGAAGAATCATTGGCACTACTACCCGCAGTCGAAACCGCGCGAAGGCAGCGACGCGGAGAAGATCAAGGCCGGCATCGGCGAATTGCAGTCGCGCCTGAGCGAGATGAAGGTCGCCGACTGGCCGAAGACGCCGTACGGGTTCATCGACCCGGCGAGCTTCGACAAGACCGTCGAGATCGCGCTGAAGGAAGGCCAGATCTCGAGCGCATCGTCGGCGAAGGGCGCCTACACGAACCAGTGGATCCCGCAGATCAATACGTTCGACAAGGCGCGCGTGTTGAGCCAAAGCGTCGCGAGCAAGTAAGCGTCAGCCCGGCGGACGCGCCGAAGTCCACCGGGCGCATCAATTCGCCGCCGTCGCCGCAATCTGCAGCGCGCGGCCGCGTCCGAACAGCGCGAAGTCCTGCGGCGACGCCGTGCGAAAACACGAATCGGCCGACGCTGTCGTGCAACCGCGCTTCAGGAGTTAATGCAGTCTTACCGAGAACAACAGCGCGACCGGTAGCCAGAACCCCAGCGCGGAGGCCGGGACTGCGAAGAGGAGACCGCGGAACACGTCCAGGGGGTCATCCCTTGGCGACAAGGGCACCAGTTGCTGCTGTTGCCATCGCCGGTTCGCCGCGATCGAGAGGCGTTCATCTTCCACTCACCGGCGCGGAGCACGAGCCGTGCCGCCCCCTGTCCGTCAAGGAGTTAGCGCTCGCGTTCGCCCGATGTGTAAAATCTACCGTCGTATTACGACGCCGTTCGCGCCTCGGACGTGACCTTCCGGGATGCCGGATCAGGGTCGCGCATCCTTCCTCTACCTATGTTGTTCGCTACAAGCCGTTAGGGGGTGAGCGCCAACCGCTCGGCGAGCCGCGAGCACCGCCCGAGCGGAAATCGGCATGATCGTCCGTTCTGCCCGGAAGCGACCGCAACCCATGTCCCATCCAGTCAGCGTGGCAACGCGGTTGCCCATCCAACCGGTCGCAACCCCGCGTGCGATTCACTTGAGCGACGAGCAGATGCGCGCGCTCCATTCATGCTCGAATGGCGTCTCGCTGCGATTCGAGGAATGGGCCACGGTCAATGCGCTGCTGCTGGCCGGTTTCGTCGAGAAGAATGCGGCGGGCGTGATTCGCGTCACCGACGAGGGCCGCGAATACCTTCGACGCCGCGCCTAGCAACAGCAGGAGTCGCTGCCTCCGCAGCAGGATCGTCGTTCTCTTGAATCGGAAATCGATTGACGATCGATGATCGCTTGCGCGCGCGGGTGTCGTCCGTGAAGGCGATCTTCTTCGATTACGACGGCGTTCTCACGCGAGACAGGACCGGCTCGCTGACGATGAACCGCTTCGTCAGTGCGCAAACGGGCATTCCTTGCGAGCGCGTTTGCCGGGCGCTCCGGCGGCACAATCGACGACTGAACGAAGGCAAAGCAAGCTACGCCGAGGTCTGGCCGATCGTGTGCGCCGAGCTGGAACGCGAGCTTCCATTCGACCTCGTGACCCGGGCGTTCGAAAGCACTCCGCTCAACGAAGAGATGTTGCAGCTCGCCCGCGATCTGAAGAGGCACTGCGCCGTCGGCATCATCACCGACAACAAGAAGGAGCGGATCGACTACCTGAAGCAGTACCAGCGGCTGCCGGAGCTGTTTGCGCCGATCGTCGTGTCGGCGGAGGTCGGCTGTACCAAGGCAGATTCACCCATCTTCGAGGTTGCCCTGGCGTGCGCCGGCGTCGATCCCGACGAGAGCGTGTTCATCGACAACACGCCGAGCAACCTCGTGGCGGCTGCCGCGCTGGGAATGAAGACGGTTTACTTCGACGACGAGAAGAACGACGTGGCCGGGCTTGCCCGGCTGCTCGCCGCGCAGTTCGGCGTCAATGGCGGACGAAAAATGTTTCATTCTCCGTCATGAACACACCGGCCTGGCTCGGCCGCGATTTCGGGTAACCGCGCAACCGCACGTCGCCCGCTTGCTGACGTCCGCGACCTGGCGTGCTCGGCCATTCCGCTGCACGCGCTACGAGCACTCCTTGTCCGAATCGCTGCAGGCCGAATTACTCTACAGACTGCGACCGATCGTGACTAACGAGTTCGCGCAGAAGAAGCGTGATGAGCGCGTGACGTGCACGTGAACGTCACGACCTTGTCATCGATCGAGGCCGGTGCCGCCTTGACGAATCGGACCAGGCCGTCGGCGGGTCGCTCGTTACGCACGACAGGCCGGCCCTTGCCCATGTTTCGCTCGTAACTCGTCGCCTCGACGGCCGCGATGCTTCGGCCAGAACAATCGATCGACGCGACCTCGATGGTCGAGCGATGTTCGATCAGCGTGTCGGGATCCTGCTGCAAATGCGCATAGTCGAAGAGCAACCGAACCTGGGTCAAATGGCCATGCGCGACGATGCTGCTCCGGTCACCATAAAAGGTCATCAGGCCGTCGTCGCTTCGCGTGATCAAATCCCACGCGGCCTCGCATGGCGACGCAATGCAGGCGCCGGCAACCAACAGCATCGCCGCCATTCCACGAATCATCGTGCTTGCGCTGCAGCTTGCCGGGATCGTCGAAGCGAGCCGCGCGGCACTGCCCGCGCGGCTCTTTTTCCGATCAGAACAGGCCCGGCACGTTCCAATCCTGCAGGTTGGAATTGCTGGGAACGCTGCCACCGAGGACGTTATCCCTCTGGTAGCCCTTGGCGATCGTCGCACGCGTATCGAAGCACGTCGGCTCGCGAAACTCCTTCGATACCGTGACGATGTCGGGATGCGCATTCTTCACGTACTGGAACAGCGGCTCCGTCGCCCGGTCGGGCTTGCCGCCGATCTCTTCCTCGTGATGTCCTGGAATGTAAACGGCCGGCTTGTATGTGTCGATCATCGGCAACAGAACCAGTGCCTGCGGCTCGGCGATGATGTCCGCCGCGACCGCGCCAAGCAACACGTCGACGCGACCAATGCTCGTCATCGCCGCCTTTTCGTAGTCGGTCATGAAGCCACCTGAATCCCGATAGGCAACGCGGAACCCGGTGTCGAACGTGATGATGTACGCAATCTCGCCCTGGGTCGTCAGGTTCGGATCGGTGCTGCCACGCGCAGACAGCGCCGCGAAAGCAGCAGCCTCCGAGGGCGTCGGCGGGGGCGCAACGGACTTGTATACGGTGCCGAACTGGCCCGTCCACTTGGGCGGCTGACCGTGCAGTCCGAGGATCGGCTGGACGGTGATGCCGATATCCGGGAAATTGAGTACTTCGCCGGTCGTGCCCGTGACAGTAATGAATTGCTGCGGATTGACCGTTGGCGGGTTCGTCTCGAGCTTCGCGATGGTGATCGGTGCGCCGATGACCGGCGCTCCCGTCTGGTAGGCGACCTGCGCGGTGTCCGAGATGTGGTCCGCATGGGCATGGCCGATGATGATGAGGTCGGCGCGCGTGATGTCGGCTGCGGTGAAGCCGAGATCCTTGTATTGCGTCCCCGTCCGATTGTAGTAGCCGTTGTCGAGCAGGATGATCTTGTCGCCGTACACGAGTTCATAGTTCGTGTATCCCATCCATCGGATCAGCAGCGTCTTCTTGTCCTTGAGCGTCGGTCCGCCGGCGGATGCCATGGTGCGAGTGTTGCAAGCAGGCTCGCTCGAGGCCGGCGTGAATCGAGGATCGCCGACACCTCGCGGATCACCGGAGTTCTTGTCCGCCGACGCGCCTGGAGCAAAGGCAATCGAGCAAAGGCCAAGCGCGAGCAGCGCGGCGAACGTGTAGTTGCGTTTCACATTGACCTCCTGGGGCTTCATGTCCGGAACTGTCGATCGATGATGACTGCACAACAATCCGACGAAAGCGTGCTGGTTCGTCATTCCTCTTCGCATTCCACGCGCGCTGCGACGTCGGGGAGGACGATCGTACGCTCTCGTCAACCCGTCGATTTTCGAAAACCTGCTGCAATTTCTCTGAAATGGTGAATATTTCGCTCGACTGCGGAATGACAGACAAAGGCGGTACGCCCTGGCTGCGGTGATGAGCCGACTCCAAAGGCAGGACGCCGCGCGCCTCTGCGATTGCCTATTTCTTCTCCAGGAGCAGTGTTGCTTGCTTGCGCAGCAATGGAACAAGCTGCCTGGCTGCCTTCGCGAGGAGCCAGGGCAACGACACTTCGATGCGGAGCGCGTCATCCAGCACCTCGATGGTCCCGAACGCGGTCTGGCCGAACGCTCGCATGCGAAAGCGCAACGTGTCTTGCTCCCAGGCCTCGTGCTCGATCGACATCAACTGTCCGAGTTGACCCTTGGTACGGGCAAAGCCCTCCTCGAGCCGGCGAGCCGCCTCGACCTTGCCGAGACGGTGACCGACGGTGATTTTGATCGGATCGCTCAATGAAGAACCCTCCCCGGCGGCGTGGAACGGCGTCGACCCTGTCAGCGCCGATGCTGCAATTGTGGGTCCCTGACCCGGTCAGGCGTTCGATGTCGCATTATCGGTTGGACACTGGCATCGGAAGGCGTCGACTTCGGCGACGATTCGACGAGGGCCCGTGCGGTGAGCGCAATGGGGTCCTGCGGGCGTTCGACAGATATTAGCGTCGAAGCCGCACAACAGATCAATATCCGGAGAGCCGCAGGGATGCGCCATTTGCATGCACGAACGCCGCGCCAAAGCGCACGTTGCCCAAGAGTCGCGCTATCATCCCGATGGTCTTTGGCGAGAAATGGAAGTGTAAGGCGATGGCACGGATGCAACAGTCTGACAAGAGTTCCAAAAACGCAACAACGGTACGCAAAGCGAGCGGCGCGGCGGTGCAACCGGATCGATCCGTCGAGAGTGTCGGCGGCCACACGAACGACCTCGACTTGCGCCGCCGCCTGATCCGCGAAGCGGCCTATCACCGCTATGCGGAGCGCGGCTACTCGGACGGCCACGACGTCGACGATTGGCTGCAGGCCGAAGCCGCGGTCGACGATGCGCTGGCCAATTCAAAGCGACCCACGCAATAGCTCCGTTACCGGTCCCGGTCTCCGCAATCGCTCCCGGTGGCGCATTGATGGCCAGCGAGTCATATGCTGCCGCTGCAGCACTGGACACGCTGGAACTCCGAGTGCGGCGGGCGGCTCGCCGCCGGTTCTCGTAGAGCGGCCGAAGCGATTTCGCGACGGACTACAACGCGTCGCGTTTTGTCCGGTGCAGCGAACGGATCGATCCGACCGCCGATTACGAGTCCGTCGAGTTGGCGGCCATGTCGCACTTATTCAACATTGCAACAGGCCCACAACTTGACGGTGCTCCGCGATGAATGCCGTATTCGTTTGCCCGACGCCTGCGTGTGGAACAGTGATTCGCAAGCATATCGGGTTGCACGGCCCGGGCGAGCCGATGGTCTGGACCGACCCGCAAGGTGAATTCGTCAGATGTCCGCAATGCCATCTGCGCATTCCGTGGCCTCCGCCGCCAGATTCGGACCC
>JAICLP010000051.1 GCA_025925475.1 Burkholderiales bacterium
AGACCGCGACGAAGCCGGTCCCTGCGAAGTACATCCATCCCGAACACATCGACGTCGGCGCGGCTGTTCCCGACATGGGCAACCATCTGATCGATTCGAAGTCGCCGGAGCTTGCCAAGGGCGGCCCGCCGTTCACGCACACGTTCATCTTTGGCGCCTACGACGGCCGGATCACGTTCCTCGAGCCTATGGTCACGCGGGCGTACATCGCGAGCAAGCCGAGCATGTGCAAGCCGATCAATCAACCTCAGGCGTGGGCGATCGCGGGCTGGTATCCGACGAAGTACTGCGTGCGATACGTAGAAAGCGACAACGCGTACACGGTGTCGATCGAGGACTTCGTGCGGCGCGCGGCGAATTAGCGGCGAAAGGGACGGCTTGCACTCGGCTTCATCGTCGCCGGACGACGGTTGTGTCGCTCACGCAAAGAACATGAAGCCATGGGAGGAGCTGGGCGACGGCTTGCGTGCCATCCCGGGTGTCGCCGAGACGCGCTCGCGTTTCGGGCCCGGACAAAATCCGGCGTGGTGCATCGACGGTCGGGAGTTTGCGCATCTCCACTCGAACTCGCGGCTCGACCTGCGTCTTCCGCGAGCCATACAAGCGAGATTGCGCGGCGACCCGCGCGCGCACTTTCGTCATCGTGCGTCCGCCTGGGTGGAACTGGAGTTTCATGGTTCGCAAGATGTCGCAGACCTGCTGACTCTCGCGGGCGAAGCCGTTGCCACGGTGGCGAAGTGAACTTGGCCGCGATCGCGCAAAGGATGTCCGTGCATGCGACAGATTGCCGCGCGCAAAAGGCCATATTGCTGAACTATCGCCTTGTCCAAAAATGAAAAGGGCTTACGCTTCGAACGTAAGCCCAGTGAATTCGAGTAGCGAGCGAGGGACTCGAACCCCCGACCAAAGGATTATGATTCCTCTGCTCTAACCAACTGAGCTAGCTCGCCTTTGCGCCGATTATTATAGCGGCAACCGGCCGGTAACCCTCCATCGGTGGCCGCCAGATCGCCCGCGATGCGACGTGATTTTCATCAACGTCGCGTCCATGACCTTTCCGCTTTCCGGGGATGCGCAGTTGGCACCGACGGCGAGCGCGAACGCCGTCCGCTCAGCCTTCCGGCGCCCGATTGGCGAGCAGCTGCTCGATCAGGCGCACGAGCTTCGGGTCGTTCGGCGTCGTACGGCTGTCGAAGCCCGCAACGGGACGACCCGTTCGGTCGACGACGTACTTGTAGAAATTCCACTGCGGCGCGACTCCGGTCGCCGCGCTCAATGCCGCGAACAGCGGGTTGGAGCTCACCTTCGTGACGCTCGACTTTTCGAACATCGGAAACTGGACGCCGTAAGTGAGTCGGCAGAACTGCGCGATCTCCTGGTTCGTGCCCGGCTCCTGGCCGCCGAAATCGTTCGACGGAAAACCCACGACAACGAGACCGCGCCCCTTGTAGCGGCGGTAGAGCGCCTCGAGGCCCGCGTACTGGCCGGTGTAGCCGCAGTAGCTCGCGGTATTGACGACCAGCAGCACCTTACCTCGAAACTGGCAAAGCGACTGCGGCTCGCCGGTCTGCAGCCGATTGAACTGCTCGCGCAGGAGCGGCGGACAGTCGACAGGCAGGTCCACGGCCGCCGCGGTCCGCTCGGACTGGGACAGCGGAAGTGCGGTCAGCGGCGCGAGCGCCGCGGTAACCAGCGGCTCGGCTGCGGTGCGTTGGGCGTCCGCCGGCCACGATGCGAGAGGAGCATCGAGAGCCGCGTCCTGTGCCGCCGTGTCGTCCTGGTCGCCGGCCGGATCGTCGCGAAGGCAGGATAGCTTCGCGAGGGGTGCGACGGCATCGACGACGCGCGAATCGTCGAGCGGCGCCGGAACCGGGAGGAAGCCGCCGCCGTCGTCGCCCGGTACCAGCGCATCCCCCGCGGTCTCGTCGGCACCGCTGTCGCCGAGCGTCGCGATCGGCGCAACCGCGTCGATGACGGCGCCCCGTTCCGGAAAGCCTCGAAGGACGAGCGCGGCGGCAAGCAACGCCACGCCGGCCGCGGCAACGGCCAACGCCGCAAGCGCGCTGCGCTTCCTGTTCATCGGTGTCCTGGCGGCGTGGGGAGGAAGTACGATACCGCGAAGGCAATGACCGGGCAATCGGACTCTTTCTGACGATCATGCAGACGGACCTGACCGAGCTTGCGCAGAACATCAGCGCCGTCGAGCGCGAAACCGGGCTCTCGAAGGACGTGCTGCGGATGTGGGAGCGGCGCTACGGGTTTCCGAAGCCCGCGCGCGACGACAACGGCGAGCGCCAGTACACGCTCGCCGAAACGGCGAAGCTTCGCGCGATCAAGCGGCTGATGGACATTGGCGCGCGTCCGGGCAAGATCATCGGCCTTTCGCTCGACCAGCTGAACGCGCTGGCCGATGCGCGCGCGCCGTTGCGCCGCGAAGCGGCAGCACCGTCGACCGAGCGCGACATCGTGTCGATGCTGATCGCGCACGACGTCGGCACGCTGCAGCGGGTGCTTGCGCAGTGGCTGATGCGCGAGGGCCTGCAGCGCTTCGTCGTCGACACGCTCGCACCGATGAACCGGCTCGTCGGCGAAGCGTGGATGCGCGGTGAGTTGCACGTATTCGAGGAGCATGCTTACAGCGAGCAGGTGCAGGCGACGCTGCGCGGCGCGATCAACACGTTCCCGCGACATGGCGGCCATCCGCGCGTGCTGCTGACGACGCTGCCGAGCGAGCATCACGCGCTGGGATTGTTGATGGTCGAAGCATTGCTTGTCGCGGAAGGCGCGCAATGCGTGTCGCTCGGCCCGCAGCTGCCGCTCGACGACATCCGCCTCGCGGCGGCAGCGCACGGCAGCGACATCGTCGCGCTGTCGTTCTCGAGCGCGTTCCCCGTGCGGCAGGCGGCCGAAAGTCTTGCGCGGCTGCGCCGGCATCTGCCGTCGTCGCTCGCACTTTGGGCCGGCGGCGACATGACGCGCCGCGTGCGCAAGACCCTCCCCGGCGTGCTGCTGCTGCCCGATCTCGGCGGCTGCGTCGGCGCACTGCGCGCCTGGCGCGCGTCGAACGCGCCCACGCCGGCCGCCTGAACCAAAGCCGGTCTGGCCGATCATCCTTAGCATGTGGACCGCGACGTCGCTGTGGATCGTCAGCATTGCCGCGCTCGCCGTTTATGCCGCCTTCGCCGCGCGCGACGTCAATGCCGGCGGCCACGTCGCCACGTGGGTGCTCGGCGCAATCGGGCTTTACTTCGGCGCGATTCTCCTGCTGTGCGCGAGCTATTTCACGATCGCCTGGATCTGGCGCGCGAGACCTCCCCGCGAGGTTCGCCTCGACGTGGCGGGCACTCTGCGGCTGTGGTGGAACGAATACCGGACGCTCCTCGGCTCGCCGCCGCGCCTCATGCTGTACCGCGTGCTCGTGCGCGACCCCGAGATCCCGCCGACGCACGCACCCGTGCTGCTCGTGCACGGCGTGCTGTGCAATGCCGGGGTCTGGCGCCGGCTCGTGCGTTACCTGCGCGAAGCCAAAGTCGACGGTCTCTACAGTCTATCGTACGGGCCGCCACTCGAATCGATCGAGACATTCGCCGAGCAGCTCGCGCGAAAGATCGATGCGATCGTTGCGGCGACCGGCGCGCCGCGCGTGATCGTGATCGCGCACAGCATGGGCGGGCTCATCACGCGAGCATACCTGCGCAAGCACGGACGCGGCCGAATCGCGCGCGTCGTCACGATCGGCACTCCGCATCACGGCAGCATGCTCGCGTGGTTCCTTGTGGGCGCATCGCTCGCTCAAATGCGGCCCGGCAACGCGTGGCTCGCGACACTCAATCGCGAGCGCTTCGATCCCGCGCTGCGCTTCGTATCGCTGTGGTCATGGCACGACTCGATGGTGGCGCCGCAAACGTCGTCGGAATTGCCGGGCGCCGTCGACGTGACGATCGCGGGCGTCGGTCACAACGCGCTGCTCGGCGATGCCGATGTATTCGCGCTCGTGCGCCACGAGATCGAGGCGCAGCGCCGCGCCGACGCATCGCGCGAAGCAACGCGGTCGGTCATGCCGCCGGACCCTTGTCCGGTATGACGGACGCGAAGGAAGACGATCCTCCGCCGGTCGCGCCGCGCAGGCCCGACCACGACGAGTGCTGCGGCGGCGGCTGCAATCCATGCGTCTTCGATGCGTACGAGGACGCGCGCGAGCGCTACGAGGCGGCCCTCGCCGCGTGGCGCGCACGGCACGAGCAGGCAGAGGCGCGGGGCGACGTGCGGACGGCAGGCGGCAAGGGCTGAGCGAAGCCGCGACGCGTTTCAGGCGGGCGACGATCGATCGCCAAGCGCGTCGAGATGCGCGTTCATCTGCCGCTCGATGGCGGGTTTCAGCGGCGAAAGGAGCAGGCCGAGCTGCACTTCGACCACCAGGTTCGTCTCGCCGACATGCATGAAGCCCGAAACCCCGGGCCGGCGGAACCGCACGTCTTCGCCCTCCCAATGCCATGCGAGGTCGAAGCGCTTCTCGAAATCGCGCGCGACGCGCTCGACGAGCGCCTTCGCGTCGGAATGCGACAGATGATGCGGGCGGTCGATCCGTATCGTGGCCATGCGGTCATCGTACTCCGCGACGCGCGGACACCGAGACCCGATGAATCGCGCGTAGGAACGGCGCGGACACCCACACGATCGTGCGGCCGATACGGCGCCGTGTCCGGTTGCGCGATCCTTGCGATCCCTCGCGGTTCAACAACTCTCGGCAAGGAAAACGATCGATGATGGCGCGCAAGCGTCGCCCCGATGCGCGCGCGCTCAAGCGGACGCTGCGACAAACGTTCGGCATCGAGAGCCTGCGCGGGGATCAGGAGCGCGTGATCGCGCACGTGCTCGACGGTCGCGACACGCTCGCCGTCATGCCGACCGGAGCCGGCAAGTCGCTCTGCTACCAGTTGCCTGCGTTGCATATCGCCGGCATCACCGTCGTCGTTTCGCCGCTGATCGCGCTGATCAAGGACCAGGCCGACAAGCTGATGGCGGCGGGCGTCGTGCCGGCGAAGCTCAACAGCATGCTGACCGACGCGCAAGCCGAAGAGGCGCTCGACAACGTCGGAAAAAGCCGCATCCCGATCGTATTCGCGACGCCGGAACGCATGACCGATGCGCGCACGCTCGACGCGCTTGCGCGTGCCGGTGTCGCGCTCTTCGTTGTCGACGAGGCGCATTGCATTTCGCAATGGGGCCACGACTTTCGTCCGTCGTACCTCGAGCTCGGTGCCGCATTGAAGGCGCTCGGCGAACCGCCGGTTCTCGCGCTGACGGCGACCGCGACCGACGATGTCATCCGCGACATCGGCCAGCAACTGGGACGGCCGTCGATCGAAGTCGTGCAGACGGCGATGTACCGCGAGAACCTGCACTACCGGGTCGTCCACACGACCAGCGACGACGAGCGCATCGCGCGCGCCGTCGATATCGTCAAGGACTCGAAAGGCAGCGGCATCGTGTATGCGGCGACGATCAAGGTCGCAGAGGCGCTGCACGAATCGCTCGTCGACGCGGGTATCCATGCGGGGCTCTATCACGGTGAGCTTCCGGCCCGCAGACGGCGTGACGCGCAGGATGCATTCATGGCCGACGACCTCGACGTGATGATCGCGACGAATGCGTTCGGACTCGGCATCGACAAGCCGGACATCCGCTTCGTGCTGCACGCGCAGATGCCGGGGAGCATCGAGGCGTACTACCAGGAGTCGGGGCGTGCGGGGCGCGACGGCGAAGTTGCCCGATGCACGCTGCTCTACGATCTGCGCGACCGGCGCGTCCAGCGCTTCTTCCTCGCCAACCGTTATCCTGACGCCCGGCAGGTCGAAGCCGTGCAGCACGCGATCGAGCGCCTGGCGAACGAGGGGCCGGTTCCGTTCGACACGCTGCGCGAGGCGCTGCCCGACATCGCGAAGGCGAAGATCGCGGTTGCGATCAAGCTGCTCGTCGATGCGGGCGTCGCCGGCAGACACGCCGGCGCGCAAGTCACGATGAAAGGCGGTCCGCTCGATTCCCGGCGCATCGCGAAGCTTGCGGCGACATACGGCGAGAAGGCGCAGCACGATCGCGAGAAGCTCGAGCGGATGGTGTTCTACGCACAGACCGGCCTTTGCCGATGGCGCGTGATGCTCGATTACTTCGGCGAGCGGCTCGACGGCGACCGTTGCGGCCACTGCGACAATTGCCTTCACGCGGAGCGACGCGAGCGCACCGCCGTTGCCAGTGGTCCCCCGCTTCGCATCTCCCCTCCCGCCCGCCGTCGCCGCGAATACGTGCGCGGCGACGACGTCCGCGTTCCCCGCTATGGCGCAGGACGCGTGCGTGCAAGCGCCGGCGACGAGGTGACCGTCGAATTTCCGAACGGCGACGAGCGCACATTCCTGCGCAGTTACGTGCGACGGTTGGGCAAGGCGGCGCAGGCGGCGACCGCTGCCGCCTGACGTCGCTCGAGGCCGGCTGCTCCCCGCCAAATGCCCGCGGCCGACTGCTCGACGCGGGCTTCCGGTGCGCGTTGTCGATGCCCGCTCCTTGACCCGGGCGCCAATCAGACGTACGATTCAAACAAACGTTTGAATCGTACGCACGGACCCGATGAAGCCTTCGAACGGCGTTTCTCGACTCTCGTCATCGATGCCCTTGAACGCCATGCCCGATGCTCCGGCATCCGGCGCGACGAAGGCGCGCATCCTCGACGCCGCCGAATCGCTCTTTATGGCGCACGGCTTCGAGGCAACGAGCCTTCGCGCGATCACCGCCAGCGCCGACGTCAATCTCGCCGCCGTGCACTATCACTTCGGCTCGAAGGAAGAGCTGTTCCAGTCGGTGCTCGCGCGGCGGCTCGATCCGATGAATCGTGCGCGCCTCGAACTGCTGGCGCGCCTCGAGTCGGAGGCCGCGCCGTCACCGCTTCCGTGCGAGCGCGTCCTCACCGCTTTCCTGAGTCCTGCGCTGACGCTCGCGCGCGACCCGGCGCGCGGCGGCAAGGATTTCCTGCGCCTGCTTGGGCGAGCCTATGCCGATCCAGCACCGTTCATCCGGCATTTCCTCGCCGAGCAGTACGGCGTCACCATCGCGCGCTTCAAGGCCGCGTTCGCGCGTGCGCTGCCGCATCTGCCCGCGCGCGAGCTGTCGTGGCGCCTGCATTTCATCATGGGCGCTCTCTCGTACACGCTCGCCGGCACCGACGCGCTGAAGCTGATCGCCGAGTTGAACCCGCACGACACGGCAAACGACGAGGTGCTGCTGCGCCGCCTCGCGCCGTTCCTGCTCGCCGGATTGACGGCACCTCTCCCCGACCCGAGCACGGTTACGCGTTCGCTTCGCGGTGAATCGGCACGCCGCCGGCGCGCCGCGCCGGCAGCCCGGAAGCCCGTATGAGACATCGCGGCTCAATTCTGCGAAGCTCTGCGGGCCTTGCTGCGCGTGAACCAGCCGCGCAGCGCCAAGCGCGAAGGGCGCTCAATTGACGCTCGCAGCGCTCTGGCTCGTCGCGCTCGCCGCGCTGGTCGCGATCATGTTCATGCCGTTCGTCGTGACGCCATTGCGCCGCGCGATCATCAGCAAGCCGCTGCTACTGCGCTTCCGGCAGGTGATGCCGCGGATGTCGCAGACCGAGCGCGACGCGCTCGAGGCGGGCACCGTGAGCTGGGACGGCCAGCTCTTCTGCGGAGCACCGGCGTGGCACGAGCTTCTGTCGATCGAAAGGTCGAAGCTCACCGCGGAGGAGCAGCACTTCCTCGATCACGACGTCGAGACGCTTTGCGCGATGGTGTCCGACTGGGAGACCACCAACGTCCACAAGGATCTTCCGCCGCACGTCTGGCAATACATCCGTGAGCGCGGCTTCCTCGGCATGATCATTCCGAAGGCGTACGGCGGCCTCGGCTTTTCCGCGTATGCGCATTCGGAAGTCGTGACCAAGTTGTCCACGCGCTGCGCGAGCGTGGCGGTCACCGTGCTCGTGCCGAACTCGCTCGGTCCCGGCGAGTTGCTCCTGCACTACGGCACGGATGCGCAGAAGTCGCACTACCTGCCGCGCCTCGCGCGAGGGCTCGACATTCCCTGCTTCGCGCTGACCAGTCCGCAGGCCGGCTCCGACGCGGCGGCCATTCCCGACTACGGCGTCGTCTGCTACGGCGAGCACGACGGCGAGCGCGTGCTGGGTCTTCGCGTCACGTGGGACAAGCGCTACATCACACTGGGTCCGGTCGCAACGCTCCTCGGCCTCGCGTTTCATGCCTACGACCCCGACCATCTCGTGGGGACTCGCGACGACGTCGGCATCACCTGCGCCTTGATTCCGACGTCGCATCCCGGTGTCGACATCGGGCGGCGGCACATGCCGCTCAACGCAGTCTTCCAGAACGGGCCCAATTCGGGCCGCGACGTGTTCATTCCGATGGAATGGGTGATCGGCGGCGCGCCGATGCTCGGCAAGGGCTGGCGGATGCTGATGGAATCGCTCGCGGCAGGACGCGGCATTTCGCTGCCGTCGTCGAACACGGGCATGGGCAAGCTCGCGGTGCGCACGACCGGCGCCTATGCGCGGGTTCGCACGCAGTTCAAGACGCCGATCGGCCGCTTCGAAGGCATCGAGGAAGCGCTGACCCGCATGGGCGGCAACCTCTACGCGATGGACGCGACGCGCGCGCTGACGGCGACGCTCGTCGATCGCGGCGAAAAGCCGTCGGTCCTGTCCGGCATCGCGAAGCTGCATATCACCGAGCGCGCGCGCCAGGTCATCAACGACGCGATGGACATCGTCGGCGGCAAGGGCATCTGCATGGGTCCGTCGAATTTCCTCGGTGCCGCGTACATGCAGATGCCGGTGTCGATCACCGTCGAAGGCGCGAACATTCTCACGCGCAGCCTGATCGTGTTTGGCCAGGGTGCCGTGCGCTGCCATCCGTTCGTGCTGCGCGAAATGGCGGCAACGCAGGAGCGCAATCGCCGAAAGGCACTGCACGACTTCGATGGCGCGCTGTACGGCCATCTGCGCTTCGCGCTTCGCAATTTCATTCGCACGCTCGCGCTCGGCGTCACCGGCTCGCACTTCGTCCGCGTTCCAGCCGGCATCGCACCCGAAACGCGTCGCTACTATCAGCAGGCGACGCGACTCTCGTCGTCGCTCGCGCTCGTCGCCGACGTCGCGATGGCGACGCTCGGCGGCGCATTGAAGCGCAAGGAGAAGATGTCGGCGCGGCTCGGCGACGTGCTGTCGCAGCTCTACCTGTGCTCGGCGACGCTGTGGCGCTACGAGCGGGAGGGTCGCCAGGCGGCCGATGCGCCGTTGATGCACTGGGCGATCCGCGACGCGATGTTCAGGGCGCAGGCGGCTCTCGACGGCGTGCTGGACAATTTTCCCAGTCCGTTGCTCGGCGCGCTGATGCGTCGCGTCGTGTTCCCGCTCGGGCGGCCGTACGTGGTGCCGAGCGACGCGCTCGGGCACGCCGTGGCCACGCTCTTGATCGCGCCGTCCCCCACGCGCGATCGCCTGACGGCCGGCATGTTCATCGGATCGCCTGCCGAACCGGTGGGGCTGCTCGAGCGCGCGCTCGCGATGACGATCGGCGCCGAGCCGATCGAGCGCAAGCTCGCCGACGCGATCCGCAACGGCGTGCTCGTCGCGTCGATGGCTCCCGGCGAAGGCGCAGGCGAGATCGCGACGCGTGCGGTGACGGCGGGTGTGATCACCGACGCCGAGAAAGCCATCCTTCTGACCCAGCGCGAGCTTGCCGCCGCCGTCGTGCGCGTCGACGATTTCGGCCCGGATCTCGGCACGTCGCTGCTTTGCACGCACGCCCCCGATGCCGACGTGGCCACTCATCGTCCATCCCGTGCGATCGCCGGCCGCGCGGTCGCGTAACCATGTCGATCGCATGAATCGTCCCATCTACGTCGTCGACGGCGCGCGTACGCCGTTCCTCAAGTCGCGCAATCGTCCCGGCCCGTTCGCCGCGTCGGATCTCGCCACCGACGCGGGCCGCGCATTGCTGTTGCGCCAGCCGTTCCTGCCCACCGAGATCGACGAGGTGATCCTCGGCTGCGCAGCGCCGTCGGTCGATGAAGTGAACATCGGACGCGTCGCTGCGCTGCGAATGGGATGCGGCCACAAGGTGCAGGCGTGGACCGTCATGCGCAATTGCGCGTCCGGCATGCAGGCGCTCGATTCTGCAATCGATTCGATGCGCGTCGGCCGCTCGGAGCTCGTGCTCGCCGGCGGCGTCGACTCGCTGTCGCGCGTTCCGCTTCTGCTGTCCGATGCGATGGTCGCGTGGCTGTCGAGCTGGTACGCGGCGAAGGGCCTCGGCGCGCGCGCCGCATTGCTGACGCAGTTCAAGATCGGCTATCTCGCGCCGGTCGTCGGACTGATGAAGGGCCTGACCGATCCCGTCGTCGGGCTGCTGATGGGCCAGACCGCGGAGAATCTCGCGTATCGCTTCGGCATCTCGCGCGCTGAAATGGATACGTTCGCCGCGCAAAGCCATGCGCGCGCGCTCGCGGCGCAGCGCGACGGGCACTTCGCGCGCGAGCTCGTGCCCGTCTACGATCGCGCGGGAAACGTCCATGCCGCCGACGACGGCGTGCGCGAAGATTCGACGCCTGCGAATCTCGCGAAGCTCAGGCCCTTCTTCGATCGGAAATATGGCAACGTCACCGCCGGCAACAGCTCGCAGGTGACCGACGGCGCCGCGTGGCTGCTGCTCGCAACCGAAGAGGCGCTCGCCCGCTACCGACTCACGCCCATGGGACGCATCGTCGACTCGCAGTGGGCCGCGCTCGATCCCGCGCAAATGGGCCTCGGTCCCGTGTACGCGGCGACGCCGATGCTCCAACGGCATGGACTTGCCATCGGCGACATCGACGCGTGGGAGATCAACGAGGCGTTCGCCGCGCAGATTCTCGCGTGCCTTACCGCGTGGCAGGACGACGCGTTCTGCCGCGACGAGCTCGGCCTCGCCGCCGCGTTCGGCGCGATCGATCCCGAAAAGCTCAACGTCGACGGCGGCGCGATCGCGCTCGGACATCCGGTCGGCGCATCGGGCGCGCGCATCGTGATGCACGTCCTCGACGTGCTCGCGCGCACCGGCGGCAAGCGGGGTGTTGCGGCGATTTGCATCGGCGGCGGCCAGGGCGGCGCGATGCTGGTGGAGCGGCCATGACGGCAATGGAACAGTTGCCGGAGCCGGCCCCTGGCCCCGACCCTCTCCCCGTTGGGGAGAGGGAGAACGTCCAGTCAATCCAGAACTGGCGCCTCGAGCGCGACGCCGACGGCATCGCCTGGCTCACGTGCGACAAGGCCAATGCGACGACGAACACGTTATCGCGCGCCGTGCTGGCCGAATTCGTGCAGATTCTCGATCGTCTCGACGCAGAGCCGCCGCAGGGTCTCGTGATTCGGTCCGGCAAGGTGGGCGGTTTCATCGCGGGTGCGGACGTCGCCGAGTTCGACGAGATTCGCGACGCCGCAGGCGTGCGCGCGATCCTCGAACGTGGATTCGACACATTCGATCGCCTGGCGAACGTCCGTTATCCGACGCTCGCGCTGATTCGCGGCTACTGCCTCGGCGGCGGTCTCGAGCTCGCGCTCGCCTGCCGCTATCGCGTCGTCGTCGACGAACCCTCGACACGGCTCGGCCTGCCCGAAGTGATGCTCGGCATCGTTCCCGGATGGGGCGGGGTCAAGCGCTTGCCGCAATTCGTCGGAGCACCGATTGCGCTCGACCTGATGCTGACCGGCCGTACCGTCGATGCACGTCGTGCGAAACGAATCGGCCTTGCCGACGAATGCGTGCCGCCGCGCATCATGGACAACACCGCGCGCGGCGTGCTGCTCGCAAAACCGGCGCCGCGTGCGTTGCCGTTCCCGCTGTCGCTGACCCAGGCGCGTTTCGCGCGACGCCATATTGCGGCCTCTGCGCGCAAACGCGTTGCCAAGCGTGCGCGGCGCGAGCAGTATCCCGCGCCCTACGCGATCGTCGATCTTTGGGAGCGCTTCGACGGCGATCCACTCGCGCCGCCGCCCGGTGACTCGGCGTCGACCGAGGCGCTGTTCGCGACGCCGACCGCGGCCAATCTCATCCGCGTCTTTCATCTGCAGGAGCGGCTGAAATCGCTCGGCAAGGAGACCGCTGCGAACGTCGCCCGCGTTCACGTCGTCGGCGCCGGCACCATGGGCGGCGACATCGCCGCGTGGTGCGCGCTGCGCGGGATGACGGTCTCGCTGCAGGACCAGGATGCGCAGCGCATTGCGCCCGCGCTCACGCGCGCAGCGAAGCTTTTCGCCGAGCGCCTCAAGGATCGTCGCCGGGTGCGCGATGCGCTCGACCGGCTGATCCCCGACGTGCGCGGCGACGGCATCGCCCACGCCGACGTGATCATCGAAGCAATCTTCGAGAACGTCGATGCGAAGCGGGCGCTAATCAAGGATGTCGAGGCGCGCGCACGACCCGACGCGGTTCTCGCGACGAATACGTCGTCGATCCCGCTCGAGTCGATCGCGGGCGCGCTGCGCGTGCCGTCGCGGCTCATCGGCCTGCATTTCTTCAACCCGGTCGCGAAGATGATGCTCGTCGAGGTCGTTGCCGGGCACGACAGCGATCCGGCGACCGTCGCGCGGGGCGCCGCATTCGTGCGCGCGATCGACAAGCTGCCGCTGCCGGTGAAAAGCGCTCCGGGGTTCCTCGTCAATCGCGTGCTCGCCCCCTACCTGATGACGGCGATGCGCTGCGTCGACGAGGCCATCGCACCCGAAGCGATCGACGAGGCGGCCGTTGCGTTCGGGATGCCGATGGGGCCGATCGAGCTTGCCGACACCGTCGGACTCGACATTTGCCTCGCGGTGGGCCGCATGCTCGAGCCTGGCGCGCAGCCGCCGCGCGCGCTCGCCGCGCACGTCGCGGCGAACGAGCTCGGCAGAAAGACGGGCCGCGGCTTCTACGCCTGGGTGAACGGTCGCGCGCAAAAGCAGCCGGCGACGAACGTGCCGCCGGATCTCGGCCGCCGGCTCGTCGACCCGCTCGTCGCCGAAGCGAAATCGGCGCTCGCCGAAGGCATCGTCGAGGACGCCGATCTCGTCGATGCGGGTGCGATCTTCGGCGCGGGCTTCGCGCCGTTTCGTGGAGGTCCCCTGCATTACGCGCAATCGCTCGAAGCGTAGCGGATGGAACGCGTCTGGCTCGCGCATTATCCGCCCGGCGTGCCGGCCGAGATCGACGTCGGCGAATACCAGTCGGTGCGCGAAGTGTTCGAGGAAAGCTGCCGCACTTACGCGACGCGGCCGGCGTTCTCGTGCATGGGCCGCACGCTGACGTTCGCCGATCTCGACGCGCTGTCGTCGACCTTCGGCGGCTTCCTGCAATCGATCGGCGCGACCCGCGGCACGCGCGTTGCCCTGATGATGCCGAACATTTTGCAGTACCCGATCTGCGTATTCGGCGCGCTTCGCGCCGGGTGCACGGTCGTCAACGTCAATCCGCTTTACACGGCGCGCGAGCTCGAGCACCAGCTCGTCGACTCGGGCGCCGAAGTGATCGTCGTCGTCGAGAATTTCGCGCAGACGCTGTCGCAGGCGATCGAGCGCACGAAGGTCCGCCACGTCATCGTGACGTCGATCGGCGAGCTCCTCGCGGTCAAGGGCAAGGTCGTCGACCTCGTGCTGCGGCGCGTGAAGCGCGTGATTCCGCAGTGGTCGCTGCCCGGTGCGATCCGCTTCACCGATGCGATGAAGGTCGGGCGCAAGCGAACGCTCACGCGCGTGCCGATCGGCCACGACGACATCGCGTTCCTGCAGTACACCGGCGGCACGACCGGCATCGCCAAGGGCGCGATGCTGCTGCACCGGAACGTCGTGGCCAACGTGCTGCAGGCGCGCGCGTGGCTGCGTCCGTTCATCCCCGAGGGACGGCGCGAAGTGATCCTGACGCCGCTGCCGCTCTACCACATCTTCTCGCTGACCGCGAACTGCCTCGTGTTCATGTCGATCGGCGGCGAGAACGTGCTCGTCACGAACCCGCGCGACATCCGCGGCTTCGTGAAGATCATGCGCGGCTGCCGCTTCACCGCGATGACGGGCGTCAACACGCTTTTCAACGCACTGCTCAACAACGAGCGTTTCCGCCGCCTCGATTTCAGCACGTTCAGGATGACGCTCGGCGGCGGGATGGCCGTGCAGGAGGCGGTCGCGAAGCGCTGGAAGTCGGTCACCGGCGTGCCGCTCGTCGAGGCCTACGGTCTCACCGAGACGGCGCCCGCCGCGACGATGAATCCGCTCGACCTGCCCGAGTTCAACGGCTCGATCGGACTGCCGATCTCGTCGACCGACATCGTGCTGCGCGACGAGGCCGGCCGCGACGTCGCGTTCGGCGAGCCCGGCGAGATCTGCATCAAGGGGCCGCAGGTGATGGCGGGCTACTGGCAGCGGCCCGACGAGACGGCGAAGGCGATGACGGCCGACGGCTATTTCATGACCGGCGACATCGGCACGATGGATGCGCAGGGCTTCATCCGAATCGTCGATCGCAAGAAGGACATGATCCTGGTGTCGGGATTCAACGTCTATCCGAACGAGGTCGAGGGCATCGTCGCGATGCACGAGGGCGTCCTCGAATGCGCGGCGATCGGCGTGCCCGATCGCAAGTCGGGCGAGGCGGTGAAGCTCTTCGTCGTTTCGAAGGACGCGCGCCTCACCGCGCATGCGCTGCTGATGCATTGCCGCGAGCACCTTGCCGGTTACAAGTGTCCGCGCGAAGTGGAATTCCGCGACGAGC
>JAICLP010000414.1 GCA_025925475.1 Burkholderiales bacterium
AATTCCTGATCGCGCGCTACTGGATTCCCGAGTACGGCGATCCCGACAAGGACGCCGATTTTCGCTGGATCCTTCGTTACTCGCCGTACCAGAACGTGCGCGCGGGCGTGAACCTGCCGCAGACACTGGTCGTCGCCGGCGAGTACGATTCGCGCGTCGATCCCTTGCATGCGAAGAAGTTCGTCGCCGAGGTGCAGAACCATCCGGGCCAGGTGTCGCCGTTCCTGCTGTACATGGACTTCGACAGCGGCCACGGCACCGGCAAGACGCAGCAGCAGCGCGTGGTGGATCGGGATTACGAATTGCGCTTCCTGATGCGCACGCTCGGCATGCCGGGGGAATGAGTCAGGACGCGCCGGGGAATCGGAACTGCCGCCACGCCTCGTACACCGCCACGGCGACGGCGTTCGACAGATTGAGACTGCGCACCTCCGGCTGCATCGGAATGCGAAGGCACGCGTCGGCCGCGAATTGCGCGACGATGCCGGCCGGCAGGCCCTTCGTCTCGCAGCCGAACGTCAGCACGTCATCCGGACGATAGGCGACGTCATACGACGAGCGCGTCGCCTGCGTCGTGAACGCGAACCAGCGGCGCTTGCCGCTCGCATCGAGCGCCGCGCGGCACGCCGCGAAATCGCGATGCACGCGAACCCGCGCGTATTCGTGATAGTCGAGCCCCGCGCGGCGGAGCTCGCGATCGTCCATTCGAAAGCCGAGCGGCTCCACGAGATGCAATTCGCTGCCGGTGTTCGCCGTGAGGCGAATCACGTTGCCGGTGTTCGGCGGGATTTCGGGGTGGACGAGGACGACCGCGAGCATCACGACCCCCTGACCGTTCGCGCCACGACCCATGCGTCGATCCGAATGGCGCCGGCCTTGCGCAGCGCACGCGCGGCCGCGCCGATCGTCGCGCCGGTCGTCATCACGTCGTCGACGATCGCCACGCTGCAGCCGGCGACTGCGTCGCTTGCCGCGAACGCGTCGCGGACGTTGCGCACGCGCTCGCGCAGCGTCAACCCGGCCTGCGGCGGCGCGTCGCGCGTTCGGGTGAGGCCGCCCGCGAGCGGGACATCGACGCACGGCGACAGCCGGCGCGCGATTTCATGCGCGTGATTGAACCCGCGCTCGCGCTGCCGGCGCGACGACAGCGGCATCGCGACCAGCTGGTCGGGCATCGGCGCAGCACGCGCGCGGACCGCTTCGGCAACGGCCGCCGCAAACGGCTCGGCGAGCGCGAGCGTGCCTGCGTACTTGAGCGATTGCAGCAGCCGATTGGCGGGAAACGCGTAGGACCAGGCGGCAACCGTCGCATCGAACGGCGGTGGCTTCGCAAGGCACGCACCGCAGAGCAGACCGTCGCGCGAGGGCAGCGCGCAGCGCGGGCAGGGATCGGCGATCCTCGGCATCGCGCCGTTGCAGGCCGCGCAGACGAGCGCATTGCCGGAACTCGCATTGCACAGTGCGCACGCCTGCGGCAGCACGCGCTGCAGCGAGCGACGCATCGCATGCTCGACGCGCACCGGCCGGCGCGCGCAGCGGCCGATGTCAAATTTCGGCTTTCGAACGTTTGACAGCATGCGATAGTGTCCCGCCCTTTGCGCGATCATTGTCCGCCACGGCCGCGCATCGCGCGATCGTCCGAACGCATGAGCGCGAAGGGCCGCCCCGAGCGCGAATCGGCCCCGAAGCGCGAAGCGCGGAGGTGATTCGCATCGCGCGAAGGGTAGTCGTCCCAATGACCGTAGCCAACGTCACATTCGCCAAGCCCGCAGCCCGTCCGGAAGTTGACGCCGACTCGATCGGCGAAATCGAAGCGCTCTTCGCGCTGCCGTTTTCCGACCTGCTGTTTCGCGCGCATGCGGTCCATCGCGAGCACCATGCGCCGAACGCCGTGCAGCTCTCGACGCTGCTGTCGATCAAGACCGGCGGATGCCCCGAGGATTGCGGCTACTGCCCGCAGGCGGCGCGTTATCACACCGGTGTCGCGAGCGAGGCGCTGCTCGATGTCGCGAAAGTCGTCGACGCCGCGAAGTCGGCCAAGGCCGCCGGTGCAACGCGCTTCTGCATGGGCGCCGCATGGCGCGGCCCGAAGGAGCGCGATCTCGCGCCCGTGCTCGACATGGTCGCCGCCGTCAAGGCACTGGGCCTCGAGACATGCTGCACGCTCGGCATGCTGAAGGATGGCCAGGCTTTGCAACTGAAGGCGGCTGGTCTCGACTACTACAACCACAACCTGGATACGGCGCCCGAGTTCTACGGTGACATCG
>JAICLP010000004.1 GCA_025925475.1 Burkholderiales bacterium
GCCGTCGGTGACGGCAGGCGCGAGCGCGCCGACCTCGGGATGCGCATCGAGCCACCGAATCGCGTTGACGAGCGCATCCGGCGCGAGCTCGGCGTCGGGATTCAGCACGAGGTGATAGTCGGCGCCGGTCCCGTGCAGCACGAGGTTGTGCGCCGCGCCGAAGCCGATGTTCGCGTGGCCGTGCAGGTACATCACGTGAACGCGCGCGTCGGCGAAGCGCGCCCTGCCGAGCTCGATGACGCGCTCGGCGACGCCGCGATCGCTGCTGTTGTCGATCAGCGCGAGATGGACGGTGCGCAACACTGCCGCCCGCTGCGCGGCGTCGATGGCGATCGCGAGCGTGTCGAGCGTGCGCGTGAAAAGCGGCAGGTCCGGAAGGTACGTGACGATGCTGATCTGCAGCGACGACGGCAGCACGACGAAGGGGTGGCGTTCGCGACCGCGACAGCATACATTGCGAAGCCGTCGAAAACGGATGGAGAACCGGATGCCTGCGCACGAACCGTCGTCGTCTGCTGCTGCCGCGCCACACTTTGACGCCAACGCGACGCGCTATCCCGCGGAAGATCTGCACGCGTATGCCGCCGCACTGTTGGAGGCTGCCGGCGCGCGCGACGACATCGCCCGGGACACCGCATCGGTGCTGCTCGACGGAGACCTGATGGGTCATACGACGCACGGACTCGCGCTGCTTCCCGGCTATTTGCAGGCGCTTTGCGACGGCAGCATGCGCAGCAGCGGCGAGCCGACGACGATGGCTTCGTCGGCAGGCACGCAGACGTGGGATGGCCACCGCCTGCCGGGTCCGTGGCTTACGCTGCGCGCGCTCGACGCTGCATGCGAGATCGCATCGTCGCAGGGCAGCGGCACCGTCGTGATCCGTCGCTCGCACCACATCGGCTGCCTTGCCGCGTACGCGAAGCGCGCCGCGGAGCGCGGCGTGATGACGATCGTCTGCTGCATCGACCCGGCAACGTGCAGCGTCGCGCCGTTCGGCGCAATCACGTCGGTGTTCACGCCGAATCCGCTCGCGGCCGGCATTCCGACGTCGGGCGATCCGATCCTGCTCGACATCTCGGCGAGCTACACGACGAACGGCATGACGATGCGGCTGTTCAAGAACCAGCAGATGCTGCCCCAGCCATGGATCCAGGATGCGAAAGGCACGCCAACCCACGACCCTGCAGTGCTCTTCAACGAGCCGCCAGGAACGCTGCTCCCGCTCGGGGGTCTCGAAGCGGGCCACAAGGGCTACGCGCTCGCGCTCCTGATCGAAGCGCTGACCGCCGGCCTCGCGGGACACGGCCGCGCCGATGCCGCCGAAGGCTGGGGTGCCACCGTATTCGTGCAGGTGCTCGACCCCGCCGCATTCGGCGGGCGCGCTGCATTCGATCGCCAGATGGACTGGCTCGTCGACGCATGCCACGACGCGACGCCGCGTCCCGGCGGCGCGCCCGTGCGCCTGCCCGGCGAGCGCGCGCTACGACTTCATCGCGAGCAAAGCGAGCGCGGCGTGGCGCTCTATCACGAGATCATGCCGGCGCTCGTGCAGTGGGCGGCGAAGCTCGGCGTCGACGTCCCGCGACCCGCGTAGCGTCAGCTCGCCGTCTTCCCCTCCGCCGCCGCGACCGCCTTCTTCGGATCGATCAGGTGGCGGCGCCCGTCGGGCGTCTGGTCGGCGGTATCGCGGATGATCGTGATCAGTTGCGGCGGCGTAAGCTTCGGATTGACCGCCAGCATTTTCGCGGCGAGGTTCGCGACCTGCGGCGAGGCCATCGACGTGCCCGACTCGGCGAGCTTGTCGCCGCCGGGAATCACGCTTTCGACCTGATAGCCGTTCGCGTCGACGACGACGGTCGGTCCGTAGCTCGTGAACGACGCTTCGTCGCCCGCCTTGTCGACCGCGCCGACCGTGATCAGGTTGGGCGCCTTGATGCCGGCCGGAATGTCCTCGATGAACGACGCGTTGTCGTTGCTGTTGCCGGCGGCGGTGACGAACAGGATGTTCGGCGCAGTCGCGAACGCCTTCGCCAGCGCGTCCTTCTGGATGTCGAAATAGTCGCGCGCGATCTTCTTGCGCTCGTCCGGCGTCTTGCCGATGTTGCAAAGCTCGAGCTGCTCTTCCTCGCCCTTGACGCTGCCCCCCCAGCTCATGTTGACCACGCGCACGTGGTGCTTCTTGAAGAAATCGACGTACGCCTGCTGATTCTTCGCATCGCGAAGCGCCAGTTCCTTCGTCGGGCACGGATCGGGCAGAAGGTGCCAGTCGAACTCGATGCGCCCGACGACGAGGCGCGCGTACGGATTGCCGGCCATCGTGATGCCCGCAACGTGCGTGCCGTGCATCCAGTTGCCGGCGAGATCGAGCTCCTCGATCGCCGACTTGTATTCATCGGGCTTCAGCGTCGACAGGTATTGCTTGACCTCGCTCGCCTCGGGGCTGTCGATGTTCGAGCGCAGGTCGGAAAAACCCTTGAGCCGAGACTTCATCTGCGGAATGCGGCTCTTGAGATCGGCGGGTATCGGCTGCAGCGCACCCTGCGCGGGCTTCGTGAAGCGGTCGAACGCGATCACCGCCGGCTTCGTGCCGTCGTCGACGACGCGCTTGCCGAAGAGCGATGTATCGACGCCGCTGTCCCAGATGCCGACGTTCACCGTCGCGTAATGCTTGCCGGCCGGCAGCACGACATCGCGTGCCGCCCAGATGTCCGGCTTCTCGACGTGATGCGCGGCGAGATAGGTGCCGTAGACGTCGACGAGCGTCTTCTTGAGCGGCAGCGTCGCGACGAGCCGGTACTTCGCATTGATCACCGCCGGCGCGAGATCGGAGGAGAGCGAACCCGCCTTGTCGGCCGTCGGCTGAATCACGTTGCGCACGTAGCCGAGCGTCAGCGCTTCGCTCATGATCTCGGCCGATGCCTTCGCTTCGCGAACTTCGTTCTGGACGACTTCGTAGGGCATCTTCGCGAGATCGCCGGCGATCAGCTGTCCGACCTCCTGCCGATAGGTCTCCGACGTGCGATTGCCGGCCTTGCGCTGCGCGGCGATCATCGCGCGGAGCTGCAGGCCCGACATCAGCTTGTCGGCCGGCTTGTCCTGCAACTCGCGCACGCGATCGGCGCGCTTCAACGCCGCGTCGTTGTTGCCGTCGAGATAGTCGAGTTGCGCGAGCTCGCCTTCGAGTTGGCGCAGCGTCGCGTGATCGTCGATCTCGTAGCCGGCAAGCACCGATTCGGCATCGTGACGGACGGCGCCGGCGAAGCGCTTGAACTTCGCGTCGTCGCGGATCATGTCCTCGACGCTGCCTTCGACCCGGTACGAGAAACGGGGCAGATCGGCGGCCTTCTCGATCCTCGGCCTGGTTTGCGCGAAAGCGGAAGTCGCGACCAGCAGTGCAAGCGTCAGCAACAGCGACAGATATCGGTTGGGCACGAAGCAGTCTCCGTCAAAGGGGCCGAAGCACGGGCCGACAGGGAATCGAAGTGTAGCGAACGCGCGTGGCCGCGAGCGGATATCCGCGACGAGACGCCCGGGGCGACGACGAAACGCGGCAATGCGGGATGGCGGGCAGGCGCACGAACCGGATCAACTGCCGGCGAGCACCGCGCGTGCGGGCAGGATCGCGAGCAGCGCCACGGCGATCCATGCCCAGACGGCAGGGTCGCGGAGGATCTCACGGGTCGGCGGAATCAATCGGGTGGAGTCGTTACTGTGTGTCTTCATATTCGGAAATGGCTGTCGCGGCGCCTGCGCCGCTTCTTTCTGAATTCGTTTTCATTGCGATGCTCACGCGCTCGATGCCGGCGAGGTCGCGAAAGGTGCCGCGATCGGCGAGTCCCGCATCGCGCATCAGCGCGCGCACCGCAGGGGCCTGATCGAAACCGTGTTCGACGACCAGCGTGCCGCCGGGTACGAGCCTCGCCGGCGCACCGGCGATGACGGCGCGCAACGCATCGAGGCCGTCGCGTCCCGCGCGCAATGCCGAAACGGGCTCGAAGCGCACGTCGCCCTGCGCCAGATGCGGATCGCCGTCCGCGACGTACGGCGGATTGCTGGCAATCACGTCGAAGGGTGCGCCGTCGCCTTCGAGTTCCCCGTACCAGTCCGATTGGAGCCAGCGCACGTTCGCAAGTTTCACGCGCTCGGCATTGCGCCGGGCGAGCGCGAGCGCCGAGGCGGACCCATCGATGGCGAGCACGTGCGCCCGCGGCCGCTCATGCGCGATGGCGAGGGCGATGGCGCCCGAGCCTGTACCGAGGTCGAGCACGCGCACCGGCCGGTCGGCCGGGAGCGCGCGAAGCGCGCATTCGACGAGCGTCTCGGTCTCGGGCCGCGGAATCAGCACCGAGCGATCGACGGCGAGCGACAGTCCCCAGAACTCGCGCGTGCCGGTCAGGTACGCGACCGGCTCGCCGTCACGGCGGCGCTTGGCGAGCGTGAAGTACGTTTCGACATCGACCGTGGCCAGCCGATCGGTCGCATGCGCCACGAGCCATGCGCGATCGACGCCGAGCACGTGCGCGAGCAGCACCTGCGCGTCGATCGGCGCGAGGCTCGCCTGAACGAGCGCCTGGCGGACGGTCAGTGCTGAAGCGCTCGCCCTCAACCGCTCGCCGCTCCGCGTCTCGCTCCGTCTCCCGCCTGGCGGGAGAGGGTCGGGGTGACGGCCGTCATTCGTTCCACGCCGGCTGCCAGCCCGCCTCGCGCACGCACGCGAATACCCGCACGGGCCGCCCGTAGTAGTGGCCCCAGCCGGCGTCGGCGAGTCCGGCCTTCACCAACACGCGCTGCGACGCCGTGTTGTCGGGATGCGTAACGCCGAGAATGCGATAAAGGCCGAGGTCGTCGAAGCCGTGGCGCACGAGCGCTGCGGCGCCTTCGGTTGCGAATCCCTTGCCCCATGCGCCGAAGCGCAGCCGATAGCCGACCTCGACTTCGATGGTGCCGGGAATGTACTTGAGCGCGAACCAGCCGACGAAGTCGCCGTTGTCGCGACGCGTCGCACGCCACGTGCCGAGTCCCGGATAGAGCGCATACGCGCGCGGGATGCGCCGCAGCGCTTCGTCGACCTGCTCGCGCGTCGAGACGTGCCCGGTGCCGATGTAGCGCATCACGCGGGGATCGGCGTCGAGCTCGAAGAGCTCGTTGCCGTCGTCGCACGTAATCTCCGACAGCGCGAGGCGCTTCGTGACGCACCACGCTCTGTTTGCACCCATCATGCTTCGGTTGCGAGCTCCGCGAGCTGCTCGGCCTGGAATTCCTGCGCGAGCGCGCCGATCAGTTCGTCGAGATCGCCCTGCATGATCGCGTCGATCTTGTAGAGCGTCAGGTTGATGCGGTGGTCGGTCACTCGTCCCTGCGGGAAGTTGTACGTGCGGATGCGCTCGCTGCGATCGCCGGAGCCGATCAGGCTCTTCCGGTGTGCGGCTTCCTTCTGCTGCCGCTCGCGCCGCTCCCTGTCGACGAGGCGTGACGCGAGCACCGCCATCGCCTGCGCGCGATTGCGGTGTTGCGACCGGTCGTCCTGACATTCGACGACGATGCCGGTGGGCAGGTGCGTGATGCGCACCGCCGAGTCGGTCTTGTTGATGTGCTGGCCGCCGGCACCCGATGCGCGAAACGTGTCGATGCGAATGTCGGCCGGATTGATCGTCACGTCGGCGACCGGGTCGGCCTCGGGCAGCACCGCGACCGTGCACGCCGACGTGTGAATGCGGCCTTGCGCTTCCGTCTCCGGCACGCGCTGCACGCGGTGACCGCCCGATTCGAACTTGAGCTTCGCGTAAACGCCGTTGCCGGCGATGCGTGCGACGATTTCGCGGTAGCCGCCGAGATCGGATGCCGATTCGGACACGATCTCGACGCGCCAGCCCTGCCGCTCGGCATAGCGCGCATACATCCGGAAGAGATCGGCGGCGAAGAGCGCGGACTCGTCGCCGCCGGTTCCCGCGCGGATTTCGATGAACACGTTGCGCTCGTCGCTCGGGTCTTTCGGCAACAGCATGGCCTGCAGCTCGCCGGTCAGCGCTGCAAGCCGCGCTTCCGCGGCATGCCGCTCCTCGTCGGCGTACTCACGCATCTGCGGATCGTGCGCGAGCTCGATCGCCGCGGCGAGATCGCCTTCGGCGCGTCCGAACTCGCCGAAGCGCGCGACGACCGGCTCGATCTCCGCACGCTCGCGTCCGAGCGCACGAAAGCGATCGAGATCGCGCGTCGCGTCCTCGGCGGCGAGCAGCGCATCGAGCTCCATCAGGCGTGCGCTCAATTGATCGAGCCTTACGCGTAGCGACTGTTTCATGTTCAGGAATCGGGAATCAGAGGACAGGGATCAGTGGCGGCGATGTCCTCGATGGCGCGACACGTGTCGCGTCGCAATGTCGGATACGTAACCTCCGATGGCGGCCTCGCGGCCCCGACGGCGGACAGCGCAGCTACGTTTCGGCCGGCGGCTCGGCGCAGCCGTAGACGCGCGAGAAGAGCGAGATCAGCTCGGCGCGTTCGGCATCGCCCGCGGCGTTCAGCGCGGCGAGCGGCGGATGCAGGAACTTGCTCGTGAGGCTTCGTGCCAGCCCTTCGAGAACTTCGTCGGCCGGCGTGCCGGCCGCAAGCAGTCGCCGCGCGCGCTCGAGCTCGCGATTGCGCAGCGCTTCGTGATGCGACGACAACGCCGCGATCGTCGGCACGACCGTCCTTCCCTGCAACCAGCGCAGGAAATGCGCGGTCTGCTCGGAGATCATCTGCTCGGCCTGCAGCACCGCCTCGCGGCGGATCGACAGGTTGTCCTTGACGATCTCGGCGAGGTCGTCGACGCTGTAGAGGAATACATCGTCGAGTTGCGCGACTTCGGCCTCGACGTCGCGCGGTACGCCGAGATCGACGATCAGGATCGGCGCGTGCTTGCGCTTGCGCACGACGCGCTCGAGCGTTCCCTTGCCGATGATCGGCAGCGTGCTCGCCGTGCAGGTGACGATGACGTCGAACCGCGCGAGCCGCTCGTTGAGCTCGGACAACGTGATCGCATCGGCGCCGAAGCGATGCGCAAGCTTGTTGCCACGCTCGAGCGTGCGATTGGCAACCGTGATCGAGCGGGGCTTGCGCGACGCGAAGTGCGTCGCGGTGAGCTCGATCATCTCGCCGGCGCCGACCAGCAGCAGCCGCTGCTCGGCAAGCGAGGGAAAGATGCGCTCGGCGAGCTTTACCGCGGCGGCGGCCATCGAAACCGACGCGCTGCCGATGTCGGTTTGCGTGCGCACGTCCTTCGCGACGGCGAACGTGCGCTGGAACAGGCGATTCAGCACGAGGCCAAGCGAGCCGGCGGCTTCGGCGTGCCGCACCGCCTGCTTCATCTGGCCGAGGATCTGCGGCTCGCCGAGCACCATCGAATCGAGGCCGCTCGCGACGCGAAACGCGTGCGACACGGCTCGGTCGTCGTTCAGCGTGTAGACGTAGGGGGCGAGCGTCGACGGCGTGAGCGCGTGCGCGTGCTCGAGCCAGCGCGCGACGGGCGCAGGCTCGCCGCCGTGGAAGTAGACTTCGGTGCGGTTGCAGGTCGACAGGATCGCCGCTTCCTTCACCATGCGCCCGGACGTGAGCTCGCGCAGCGCACCGGAAAGCGCGTCGGGCGCGAATGCGACCCGCTCGCGAACGTCGAGCGGCGCCGTCGTATGGCTGAGGCCGAGGGTATAGAGCGACATCGTGAGAATGGACCGACGCAGGCGGACGCGAGTTGCGGACCGTACGTCGCCCGGGCCGGATGCATTTTACCGCAGCAGCCGTGAGGAAGCCTCTGCAACTCGTTGATTCGCGTCAATGATCGACCGTTCTCCCCCGTCGTTTGCGCGACGTTTCTGGCCACTCGTCGCGTTCGGCTTCGCCGGCGTCGCGTCGTTGCCGCTCGCGATGCTGCCCGCCTTGCGGGTCCTCGTGCGTAACGGTTACGCAGCGGGAATGTCCTTGGGCGAACTCGCCGCGCTGTCCCTGATCCAGCCGGCGCTGCTCTTGGTTGCGGGTGCTGCCGTCGGGGCGACGCTCGCGCCGGGGCTTGGCTTGACGTCGCATGTAGCGCGGGTGAACGTCCATGGCCGGTTCGTGAAGGAGCTGCCGCTTGCGATCGCCAGCGGCATGGCGATCGGCATCGCGATCGCCGGGCTCGACTTCGCGCTTTTCCAGCATACGGCGCTTGCGCGGCCGGCCTCCATGCGCGCGATCGCAGGCGGCCTGATCGGCGGCGTTCTCTACGGCGGACTCGCCGAGGAGATCATGATGCGCTGGGGCCTGATGTCGTTCGTCGCGTGGCTGGGCATGCGCTTGTTTGCGCGGAACGCTGCGACGTTGCCCGCATCGATCGGCGTCGCAGCGATCGTCATCGTCGCATTGCTTTTCGCGGCCGGCCATCTGCCGGCGGCCGCGATGACGGCGCCGCTCACCTCGAACGTCGTCGCGCGCACGCTGCTGCTGAACGCGGTCGCGGGGCTTCTGTTCGGCTGGCTGTTCTGGCGCCGCAGCCTGGAGTCGGCGATGGTCGCGCACGCGAGCGTGCACGTCGTGTTCGCCGTCGCGCAGACGCTCGGGTGGAGGTAAAACCTTAACGGGGTCGGAGACGAATTTTCAAGTTCGAAAATTCGTCTCCGACCCCATCAAGGTCTATGCCTTGATGAACGCCTGCTTGCCGCCGAGCCAGCGATCGAGGTGCTTCGCCGCAGCCGCAGGATCGCTTTGCAGCAGCGCATCGGCGGCATCGCGCGCCTGTTCGATCAGTGCGACGTCGCGCTCGAGATCGGCGAAACGCAGCAGCGGCATGCCCGACTGTCGCGCACCGAGGAATTCGCCGGGACCCCGGATCACGAGATCCTGACGCGCGATCTCGAAGCCATCGGTCGTCTCGTAGATCACCTTCAGGCGCTGCTTCGCGGTGTAGGTCAACGGCTCCTCGAACAGCAGCACGCAGGTGCTCTCCGCCGCGCCGCGACCGATGCGCCCGCGCAGCTGATGCAACTGCGCGAGGCCGAAGCGCTCCGCATGCTCGATGACCATGATCGACGCGTTCGGCACGTCGACGCCGACTTCGATCACCGTGGTCGCGACGAGAACCTGCAACTCGCCGCGCACGAACGCATCCATCGTCGCCGCCTTCTCGTCGGGCTTCATCCGGCCATGCAGCAAGCCGACTGCGATGCCGGATGCGGCGAACGCCTGCGTGAGCTCCGCGTGCAGCGCGACCGCGGTCTGCAGCTCGAGCTTTTCCGATTCCTCGATCAGCGGGCACACCCAGTACACCTGCCGGCCTTGACGTCCCCCCACGGTTGCGCCTTGCGCCGCTGCGCTGTCCCCCGTGAGGGGAGAGTTCGCGCCTTGGGACGGCGCGGCGGCGCGCTCGCGGCACGCCTTGCCGACCCACTCGATCATCTCGGCGCGCCGCTTCTGACTCACGAGACGGGTCGTCACCGGCGTGCGCCCGGGCGGCATCTCGTCGAGCATCGACACGTCGAGGTCGGCGTAAAACGTCATCGCGAGCGTGCGCGGAATCGGCGTTGCGCTCATCATCAGTTGATGCGCTTCGGCGACGCCCTTGTCACGCAACGCGAGCCGCTGCGCGACGCCGAAGCGATGCTGCTCGTCGACGATCGCGAGACCGAGGCGCGGCATCGCGACACCTTCCTGAAACAGCGCGTGCGTGCCGATGGCGAAAGGCGCCTCGCCGCTCGCGAGCGCCTCGATCGCCTTGCGCCGCTTCTTCGCCGGCAGGGATCCCGAAAGCCACGCAATCTCGACGCCGACATCGGAGAGCCAACCGTGCAGCTTGCGCAGATGCTGCTCGGCGAGGATTTCGGTGGGCGCCATGAACGCGACCTGCTTGCCGCTTTCGATCGCCTGCAATGCGGCGAGCGCTGCGACGATCGTCTTGCCGGAGCCGACGTCGCCCTGCAGCAGGCGCTGCATCGGCATCGCGCGGCGAAGGTCGTGCGCGATCTCGCGCCACACGCGCTCCTGTGCGCGCGTCAGCTTGAACGGCACGCGCTCGAGCAGAGACTTCGTCAATGTGCCGTTGCCGCGCAGAACAGGCGCACGCCGCGACGCGCGCGCCTTGCGATGAGCCTTGAGCGACAGCTGTTGCGCGAGCAGCTCGTCGAACTTGAGCCGCGTCCACGCCGGATGCGTGCGCGCATCCAGCGCGCGCTGCGTGAGCGCGTTCAGGCGCGGTGGCGGCGCGTGCAGGAAGCGCACGGCGTCCGCGAACTTCCACAGGCCGCGCCGGCGAACCAGTTCGTCGGGAAGCGTTTCCTCCGTGCGCGCAACATCGGCGATAAGCGCGCGTGCCGTGAGTTTGCGCAACGCGTCCTGCGACAGGCCGGCCGTGGTGGGATAGACCGGCGTCAATTGCTCGGGCAGCGCCTCGTCGTCGGCGACGACCCTGAACTGCGGGTGCACGACCTCCGGACCGAAATAACCGGCGCGCACGTCGCCGAAGACGCGAACCCGCGCACCGGGCTTCAGCGACTTCTGATGGCTCGGGTAGAACGAGAAGAAGCGCAGCACCAGCGACGCGTCGCTGCGCTCGTCGCGAATCAGGCAGACGAACTGTCGCCGCGGCCGATACTGGATCTCGGCGCTCTTGACGATGCCCTCGGTCTGCATCGTTTCGTCGACGCGAACATCGCGAAGCGGCACGATTCGCGTGTGGTCCTCGTAGCGAAGCGGCAGATGCAGGACGAGATCCTCGTCGCGCAGGACGCCGATCCGTGCGAGCTTGTCGGCGAGGGTATTGCGGGCAGCGACCGATTTGCGGCGCATCGACGCGATGGCCGCGTCAGCAGGCATGTCGGAAGGACGACGCCTGCTCGGCTTTATGATCGATGGCTGACATACCCCCGCTTTGTCAGCATGCAACACGTTACTTTCATGAACGTACGTCTCGAGTCCAACCGTTTTTCGAGAGCAAATCCGCAAAGCATGGCAGGAACATCTCGGACGTCGAGGTGACGGACGTTTCCAAAGATGGATTCTGGCTTCGCCTTGGCCGGGAGCGTTCGCGCGTCGCGTACGCGGACTTTCCCTGGTTTCGAGACGCGCCGCTCAGCAAGGTCCTCCATATTACGAGGCCGCATGCCGACTCGTTGCGCTGGCCGGATTTGGACGTCGATCTCGCGATCGAGCCGATTCGCCATCCCGAGCGGTTTCCCCTCGTTTACCGTTGAGGCGGATACGTGTCAGGCACCCGGTAGGACAAGCACGGCCTCGACCTCGATCTTGACGCCGCGCGGGAGGGCGGCCACCTGATACGTCGCGCGCGCCGGAAAGGGTGCGTCGAAGTGCGCGGCCATGATCTCGTTCACCTTCGCGAACTCGCCGAGATCGGTAAGAAGGATCGTCAGCTTGACGATGTCGTTCAGCGTCGCGCCGGCGGCTTGCGCAACCGCGCGCAAGTTCGCGAACACCTGGCTGGCTTGTGCGTCGATGCCGCCGTCGACGACCTGCATCGTCTTCGGATCGAGCGGAATCTGGCCGGACATGTAGAGCGTATCGCCGACACGCACGGCCTGCGAATACGGCCCGATCGCGGCGGGCGCATCGGGGGTTTGAATGACTTGCTTGCCCATTCGCTGCTCCTGTCGTTGCCTGCGCAAGTTTAGCAGGGGCACGGGAGCGACCGACCCCGCGTCACGGGTGCTTTCCGGCGGCACGCGTGAGCTATAATGCGTGCTCGTGGGGACGTAGCTCAGCTGGGAGAGCGTCGCGTTCGCAATGCGAAGGTCGGGAGTTCGATCCTCCTCGTCTCCACCACCTGCTCAGGGCCTCGAACGATCGAGGCTCTTTTGTTTTGCGGGACCCGACCTTCGCGCATCGAGATTGCGACGTGGCAGCGTCCACCAGAGGACTACTGCACCGACGACGACGCCGATGGCGTTGCCCAGGTTCACCATTGACGTTTCGGCGCCAGCGGCGAAGGGCGTGGTCGGCGCGATCTACACGGTTCACCCCGGCCTGCACTCCCGACGGACGGCGTGGCGCCGGTCCGCCGACATCGCATGGCACAATCCGTCGCCGATGAAGCTTGCAGTCCGATTTCAATCCAACGAGGAGGCTTGCATGAATCGCACCCGCCGTACGCTGCTCGGCATCGTCACCGCGCTCGCTCTTTCATTCGCTGGCGCAAGTTCCGCGCAGGACGTGCTGCGCGTCGCCACCGACGCCACCTTCCCGCCCTTCGAATACACCGAGAACGGAAAGCGCACCGGCTTCGACATCGAGCTGATCGAAGCGATCGCGAAGGTGCTGAACCGCAAGGTCGAATGGACCGACATCGACTTCAAGGGACTGGTCCCCGGCCTCGTCGCGAAGCGCTTCGACGTCGCGGCTTCCGCGATCTACATCACCGACGAGCGGCGAAAGGTGGTCGATTTCACCGATTCCTACTATCCCGGCGGCCTCGTCATCATGACGAAGAAGGGCGACAACTCGATCAAGGGGCCGGATGATCTCAAGGGCAAGAAGGTCACCGTGCAGGTCGGCACCAAGTCGGTCAACTACCTGAAGGAGCACTACCCCGCGGCGCAACCGGTCGAGGTCGAGAAGAACCAGCAGATGTTCGAACTGGTCGAGATCGGCCGGGCCGACGCCGCCGTCACCGGCAAGCCGGCCGCGAAGGTCTACGCGCGAACGAAAGGCACGCTGCAGGTCGTCGACAAGCCGCTCACCGTCGAGGAGTACGGCTACGCGCTGCGCAAGGACGAACCCGAGCTCACGAAGCAATTCAACGAGGCGCTGAAGAAGCTCAAGGCGGACGGCACCTACGACAAGCTGGTCGCCAAGTACCTGTAACCCGCGCGACCGGGAACGCACCGATGGACTTCGACTTTGCACCTGTCCTGAACGGCTGGCGCGCGCTCATGCACGGCGCGCTCGTCACGGTCGAAGTCTCGTTCGGGGCGATCGCGCTCGGCTGCCTCGTCGGGCTCGTCATCGGGCTCGGGCGGCTCGACCCGCGCCGGCGTGGCATCTATGCGCTGTGCTCGGCCTATCTCACCGTCGTCCGGGGAACGCCGCTCCTCGTGCAGCTCTTCATCTGGTTCTTCGGACTGCCGGTCTTCGGCATTCAGCTGCCTGCGTTCTTCTGCGGCATCGTCGGCATCGGGATGTACAGCGGCGCCTACGTTTCCGAGATCGTGCGCGGGGCGATCCAGTCGATCGACCGCGGACAGATGGAGGCCGCGCGCTCGCTCGGCATGCCTTATCGCATGGCGATGCGCGCCATCGTCATTCCGCAGGCGGTGATCCGGATGATTCCGCCACTCGGCAACGAGTTCATCGCGGTGATCAAGAATTCGTCGCTGGTGTCGCTGCTGACGATCGCCGACGTGATGCACGAAGGGCAGAAGATCATCAGCGTGTCGTATCGGTCGCTCGAGGTCTACCTCGCCATCGCGCTCGTCTATTTCGCGCTCACCAACCTCACCGGGTTCGCGTTGCGCGTGGCCGAACGGCGTCTCGCGGTCGGCGGCCTCGTGCAATGAACGAGATTGGCACGGCCGCGGCGCCCATCATTCGCGCGCGCGGCCTCAAGAAGTCGTTCGGTGCGCTCGAGGTGCTGAAGGGCATCGACTTCGACGTCTTGCCGTCGCAGGTCAGCGTCGTCATCGGGCCGAGCGGCTCGGGCAAGAGCACGCTGCTGCGCTGCTGCAACGGCCTCGAGGCTGCCGATGCGGGAAGCCTCGAGATTTGCGGCCGCATGCTGGTCGATCGTGGCCAACGCCTGCCCGAGAACGAGCTCAACGCGCTGCGCGCACACGTCGGCATGGTGTTCCAGTCGTTCAACCTGTTTCCGCATTTGACCGTGCTCGACAACATAGCGATTGCACCGCGCAAGCTGCGCGGACTGTCCGCGACGGAAGCGGACGCGTCGGCACGTCGGCTGCTCGACAAGGTCGGGCTCGCGAGCAAGGCCGCCGCGTATCCGTCGACGCTGTCAGGCGGGCAGAAACAGCGCGTCGCGATCGCGCGTGCGCTTGCGATGGAGCCGCAGGTGATGCTCTTCGACGAGCCGACGTCGGCGCTCGACCCCGAGCTCGTCGGCGAAGTCCTGCTGGTGATGAAGAACCTCGCGCGCGAAGGCATGACGATGATGATCGTCACGCACGAGATGGCCTTCGCGCGCGATGTTGCCGATGTGGTTTCGGTGATGGATCACGGTGTCGTGCTCGAATCGGGACCGCCGATGCAGATCTTCGACGCGCCACGGCACGCCCGCACGCGCGAGTTCCTGCAGGCCGTCGTCACGCGCGGCGGGCCGCGAAGACACGAGCCGAAGTCCAAACCCGTGCCGCTTGCTTTCGACGATCATTGACGACCGATACTGGGTTGGCCGCGGGTTTCAGAAACCGTCGGTCAGGCCTGCTCTTTCGCGGCCGTTCGCGCCGACGGGCCAACAACCCCCAGCCCGACGCGCAGCGCTTCGGTTTCCATGATGTCGTTCGGCAAGACGTTCGCGATGTTGACGTCCGGGCCGAACTCGCGGACCAGGAATTTCTTCATGTCCTCGATCGCCGACAGCGTCACGCCCGAAATCCACGGGCCTGGCAACTCGATCAGCACCTTCGAGAAGTCGATCGCGCTGCTCAACTGCGCGATCAACGCGCGATTCGGCTCGCCGCGCTCCGTGAGCTCGGCCGCCTCGACGAGGACGAGCTCGCAACCGGCAGAGAAGCAGACATCGGCCTGCGCGATCAGAAGCGACGCACCTGTCTTCGCGTCCTTCGATCCCACTTCGCCGAAGACGGCGAGGCCGCAGTCGTGCGCCAGGCGAATCTGCTCGCGCCGCTCCGCATCCGACAGCGGCACGCAGTTGTCCGATATCTCGATCGTCTCGAAGCCGACGCGACGCGCCTCCTCGAGAAAGCGCGGCAGCGCCTTCGTACCGTACGTCGCATAGACGTATTCCTGGAACTGGCCACCGAGGAACGCTCGCGCGCCGCGTTCCCGGTAAAGCGCGAGCTTGCGCCGCAACGTGGCGCCGTCGTAGAGCCGCGACGTGCCGACGGCAATCTTCATCAGGTCGATGTAGCGTCCCGCGAGATCGAACAGGTCCTCCGCGTAGCGAAGCGGCAGGCCGAAGTCGGCGACCATCGTGAGACCCTTGCGCCGCGGCTTCTGCGTGCTGCGCGTGGCGGGCAGATCGACGAAAGAGAAGGGAACGTTCGAATCGGATTCGGTCATCGGGTTGTGACAATGGGTGGTGTCAAAAGGGTACGCCAACGCTACCGGCTGCGCGTCTTTCGTGTCAACGCCATCGAGAAGCTGGTGTCCGCCTCAAATCGATCATCTCGCTCGCGTAATCCTCGCAATGCCCACCACGCGCTCGATCACCGCGACGAGAATCACGATCAGTGCGATCTGCACGGACGACGCCGCGGCGATGACGAGCTGGCTGCCGGTGAACTGCAGGTAGCTGAAGATCTCGATCGGCAGCGTCGTCACGCCCGGGCCGGTGAGAAACAGCGCCGTGTTGAGCTCGCCGAACGAGACGATGAACGCGAAGAGCCAGCCGGACAAAACGCCGGGCCAGATCAGCGGCAGGGTCACGAGGAAGAGCGTCCGCAATGGGTCCGCGCCGAGGCTTTGTCCCGCTTCCTCGAGCGCGGGGTCGAGCGCTTGTGCACTGGCGAGTACCGTGCGAAATCCGTACGGCATCCCGACGATGCAATGCGCGAGCAAAAGTCCCGGAAACACCGGCATGCCGATCGTCTTGTAAAGCAACAGCAGCGCGACGCCAAGAATGAGCGTCGGGAATACGAGCGGCGCGAGGAACAGCGACTGCAGCAGCGCCGCGATGGCGCCGTGGCGTCGCGCGAGAAACAACGCGGCGAGCGTGCCGAGGATGGTCGCGATCGTTGCGGAAGCGAGCGCGAGCTCGATGCTCAACACGAACGCGTCGCGCATCGTCTGCAAGCCGAAGAACTCGACGAACCAGCGGAGCGAGAAGCCGGGCGGCGGGAACTGGAAGTAGTCGTTCGGCGAAAACGCGGCGACGACGACGATCAGGATCGGAACGACGATCAGCGCGAACGCGATCGTGGTCGCGGTACCGCGCAGCATCGAACCTGCGGACAGCGCAGCCTTCATCGCCCGGCGCCCTGCACGCGGCCGGGACGCAACAGCGCGAGGATCAATCCGGTGAACGCAAGCGCGAGCGCCAGCAGCACGAACGCGAGCGCCGCGGCGCGCGGCCACTGGAACGCCGTGACGCTGTCGTAGATCAGGCTCACCAGGAGTTTGGAGCGCGGACCGCCGAGCAGCGTGATCGTCACGTAGGCCGACAACGTGAGCAGGAAGACGAGCAGCGTTCCCGACGCGATGCCCGGCGTCGACAGCGGCAGCGTCACGTGCAGGAACGTGCGCAGCGGGCTCGCGCCGAGCGCCTGCGCCGCCTCCTGGTATCGACGATCGAGCGCGGCCAGCGTATTCGCGATCGAGATCACCATGTAAGGCAGCAGGATCGTCATCAGCGCGATGACGACCGCCGACGGCGTATACAGAAGGTCGAGGGGCGCGTCGATCAGGTGCAGATCGCGCAGCGTCGAGTTGACGACCCCGCGACGCTCGAGCAGCGAAACCCAGCCGTACGCGCGCACGACGTTGCTGACCATCAACGGGAAGAGCAGCAGCAGGATCGCGAGCATCCGCCGGCGCACCGGCAGCAGCGCGACGAAATAGGCAACCGGGTACCCGATCAGCAGGCACAGCCCGAGGATCACGGCGGCGACGCCAAGCGTGCGCCGGACGATCGTCAGGTAGAACGAATCGGCGAGGACGTCGCTGTAATTGCGAAGGGTGAGCGCAGCGCCGTAAAGCTCGCTCGTCGACGACGCATGCAGACTGACCCAGAACAGGTAGACGAGCGGAACGACGAAGAACACGAGCGCCAGGACGAGCGGCGGCGCGAGCAGGAACCACCCCCATGCCGATTTCATTCGCGCGCCCCGTCGAGCACGACGGCGCTGTCGGCGTCCCAGGCGCAACGGACCTCGTCTCCGATCGTCCAGTCGCCGGCGCGCGCATTCTGCTGGTACGCGAGCAACGGCCCGGACGCGCTATCGAGATAGAAGTGCGTCACCGGACCGCGGTAGACGATGTCGCGGATCGTTGCCGGCAGTCCATGCGCATCGGTGCGCGCCATTCGCAGTCGCTCAGGACGAACCGCGATTCGCACGCGTTCACCGGCGGCCTTGTCGCCCGGCACGCTGATGCGCGTCCCGGGCGTCTCGACGACGATCGACGCCGCCTCGCGCGCGACGACGACGCCGTCGATGAAATTGCTGGCGCCAAGGAAGCTCGCGACGAAGGCGTTGCGCGGGCGATCGTAGATTTCGCGCGGCGCGCCGATCTGCTCGATGACGCCGTTACGCATCACCGCCACTCGGTCGGACAGCGTCAGCGCCTCCTCCTGGTCGTGCGTCACGAATACCGCGGTGATGCCGAGACGCTGCTGCAGGCTGCGCAATTCGACCTGCATTTCCTCGCGCAGCAGCTTGTCGAGCGCGCCAAGCGGCTCATCGAGCAACAGCACCGCGGGCTTCACGACGATCGCTCGCGCGAGCGCGACGCGCTGCTGCTGGCCACCCGAGAGCTGCCGCGGATAGCGGTCGGCGAGTGCACGAAGCTTGACGAGCTCGAGCGCCTCATCGACGCCGCGTGCGCGGTCGCCTCGCGCCACGCGCCGCATCCGCAGCCCGAAAGCAACGTTCTGCGCGACGGTGAGATGCGGGAACAGCGCGTAGCTCTGGAACACCATGCTGAAGTCGCGCCGGTAAGGCGGCATCGACGTGACACGCGCGCCGCGAATGTAGACTTCGCCGGCATCCGGCTGTTCGAAGCCGGCAACGAGCCGCAGCGTCGTCGTCTTGCCGCAGCCCGACGGTCCGAGCAGCGAGAAGATCGTGCCGCGCGGGATTTCGACGCTGACGTCGTTCACGGCGACCACGCCGCCGAAGCGCTTGCGCACCCCGACGAGCTGGACGTCGGCAGGGTGCTGCTCGGCTCGCTCCCCCCGGGTGCGCGAAGCGAGTTGGGGCGAGGGGCCCGGCGCGCTCATGCCGAAGCGAGCGCGCGATCGACCTCGGCCGCGCGCGTCCAGCATTCGACCAGCGACACGGCGAGGTCGGCCTCCATCAATCGCTGCGCGACCGTCGCGTCGCTCCCCCTATGGTGCTCGGCCATCGTCGTCGAGAGATGCTGCCACGATGGCATGAGGCTCGCGACGCCACGCGGCGATGCGGTTGCCGCAGCGAGTCTTGGCGAGATGGCCGCCAATCGCGAAGCGATTCGCGCCGCGACGTCGCGCAGCAGATCGCCTTCGTCGCCGCCACCGAAATCGGGAAGTCCAGCGAGCGCGCGCCGGCATGGCCCTGCCGGATCCGGCGAAAGTTCGACGTCGTGCAACGCCATGACGCGCTCCGGTACGCGACGAGCGAGCCGCTCGTCGAGCAGCGAATGCACCGCGTTCAGCACGAGCCGGAAGCTCGGCGCATCGGTGACACGATAGTGGCGCAGCGTGTCCCGCATCGTCTGCACACCGCGGATCGGCAGGTAATGACGCACGTATCCGTCGAGCGCGATGTACTTGCGGATCAGGTCGCCCATCTCGGGATGCGGTGAGAACAGGACCGCGCGACCGCGTGCGCCGTTCGCGAGCAGGATGGCCGGCTTGCCCTTCATCTCGCGCTCGAACTGCTCGCGACCGAGCGGATTGTCGATCGCGAGCCGGCCCTGCAGCACGAACGCATGATAGGTCGCGGCGATATCTATGCTGTCGCCGACCGCGTCGTAGATCGGGCCGTGGTAGTACGGCACGTCGATCGTCGGCGGACAGCCCAACGCGAGCGAGCCTTCGCACAATGCAATCGAAACGATCGCGACGCCGCTTTGCAGGTATTCGTGCGTATGGAGCGGGTTGGCATTCGCGGTTCCCGTCCAGGCGGGGCGTCCCGCGGAAAGATAGAACGCGCCGCCGCACGAGCCGATCGCCGCGCCGCGGTCCGCGAGAAACGCGCGCACTCGTGCATCGGCGCCCGGCGCATCCTCCGCGGCATCGATGCCCCACGTGGCGAAGCCGCCGGGGAGGATCAGCAGGTTCGCATCATCGAGCGCCCCTTGCGCAAGCGATGCGCCGTCGCACGCGACATAATCGATGCCGAGGCGAAGCAGGCAAAGCGCGTAGTACGCGAAGTATGGGTACTTCGACGCCGTTCCCGCGAAGAGCCGCACGAGCGGACGCGCGAGCGGCACTGCTTCGTCCGGAATGCCCGCATGTGCCGGTTCGAGCGTGACGCCGCAATGCGCGAGCGCGTCCAACTGCGCGGGCGACGCCTCGACGACGTAATCGCCCGCGTCGGCCCGCTCGCCGTTGCGCGCAACCTGCCACGCGCGACCGCCCGCCGCCAGCAGGCGGTTGACGGCGAGCGCGACGTCGAAGCTGTCGCCGTTCCCGCGCCAGCCGATTCGAGCGATCCGGCGCGCGGTGCCCGAAGCGGGCACGACCTAACCGGACACGGCGCGGTTCCAGCGCTCGACCCACTCCGCGCGCTTGTCGGTCATCATGCCGAGATCGAGCTTGATCAGGTGATCGAGCTGGTCCTGCGGAAACTTGACGCGCTCCTGCAGCTCGGGCGGCAGCTTCGAAATCGTGTCCTTGTTGGTGCCGCCGTAGTTGTAGATCTTCGCGGCGAACGTCTGCACGTTCGGATCCATCGTTACGTTGATGTATTCCTCGGCGGCGTCGAGATTCTTCGTGCCCTTCGCGATGCAGGTGCCCGACGTGTACGCGATGCCGCCCTCCTTCGGATACACCCACTCGACCGGCGCGCCGTAACCCTTGACGGTGTACGTCTGCGATTTGTAGAGAATGCCGATCATCGCGTCGCCGGTGCGCATCGAGTTCATCATCGTGTCCGTGTCCTTCGCCCAGATGGGACGCAGGTCGGCCATCTTCTTCAGCATCGCGAAGCCCGCTTCCTCGTCGCTCGGCGGCCTGCCGGCGGCGACGGCGCCGATCGGAACGATGTACGAGCCGATCGAATGCGAGATCTCCGGCAGCACGATTCGGCCCTTGAACTCGGGACGCCACAGGTCCGCCCAGCCGGTCGGCGGATTCTTGACGAGCTTCGTGTTGTAGACGATCCCGATCACCGAGAAGATCTGCGGCACCCAGTAATCGTTCCAGAACGTCGGGATCATGTTGCGCAGGTTCGGCATTCGCGGCGAGTTGCGGTCGATCTTCTCACAGACGCCCTGCTTGATCGCGAGCGGCACCAGGCCGTCGGCGACCTGAAAGCAGTCGGCCGTCGGATTCGGTTCGCTGACCTTGACCTTCGTGATGCGCTGCACCGGACTCGCGCCGCGGTCCTGCACGACCTTGATACCGGTCGCCTTCGTGTACGCGGCGTCGACGTTGTCGCGCATCGCATCGCCCCACTGCCCGCCCCACGTCATCACGACGATCTGGTCGGTCTTCGCGAATGCATCGCGCGGCCACGTCAGCGGCGCGATCAGCGGCGCCGCGAGCGCAACTCCGCCGGCCTTCAGCCATTCTCTCCTTCGCATGCGTGCCTCCTTTGAAAGTTGGATGCGAGCCCGCCGCGTTGTATGCTTCGGCGCCTGCGGCACCCCTCACCCCATCCCTCGCCCCGTTTGCGGGGCAGAGGGCGCGACAGGATGCACCCATGCGCGATGCCAAGCGTGCGTTGAACGTCTCCGATCTCGTCGCGCTCGCCGAGCGCTTCGCAGTCGAGCCGCAACCCGCATTACTTTACGCCGCCGTCGATGCGCTCGTACAGGAGGTGATCGGCCACCGTCTCTTCACGCTCATGCGCGTGCACGAGGCGACCGACGAAGTCGAGCGCATCTACAGCAGCAATACCGCCGCATACCCGGTCGGCGGCCGCAAGGTCAAGCGGGGAACGCCATGGAGCCGCGCGGTTCTCGAGCGCGGTGAGGTATTCGTCGCCCGCAATGCCGATGAGGTCCGCGACGCTTTCGCCGATCATGGGCTGATCGAAAGCCTCGGCATCGGGTCGATCATGAACGTGCCGATCGGCTGGGCCGGAATGCGGCTCGGCACGATGAACATCTCGCACGAGACCGGCTGGTTCACGAAGGACGACGAGCGCGCCGGTCGCGTGATCGCGCCGTTCCACGTGCCGTCGCAGCTGGCGTAGGCAACGCAGCGAATCGATCGCCCGAAAGACCGTGGGCGAGCGCGACGTTCAGGTCATGCCAGCGCCCCTGCTCGAAATTCGTCACCTGACGCGAAGCTTCTACGGGGTGCACGCGCTCGACGGCGTGCACCTCGCGGTCAATGCGCATCGGATCACGGGACTCATCGGCCCTAACGGCGCAGGCAAGACGACGTTGTTCAATTGCATTTCCGGTGTCGTTCCGCCGAGTTCGGGCAGCGTCGTGTTCGACGGACGCGACATCACCGGCTGGCGCGCGGACCGCATTGCCAACGCGGGACTCGTGCGCACGTTCCAGATCGCGCGCGGCTTTCCGCGGCTCACCGTCTACGAGAATCTGCTGCTTTACGGCGGTGCTCAGCCGGGCGAGCGCGTACACGATGCATTGTTCCGCACGAGTGCAGCGCGACGCCGGGAAGCGGAGCTCGTGCAGAAGGCGCAGGCAATCGCCGATCGCCTGAACCTCGTGCGCCTGCTGAACGCGCCCGCGTCGAGCCTTTCCGGCGGCCAGAAGAAATTGCTCGAGATCGGCCGCGTGCTGATGGCCGATCCGCGCATCGTCCTGCTCGACGAGCCGGTCGCCGGCGTCAATCCGTCGCTCGCACGCGAGATCGCGCAGCATCTGCGCCGCCTCGCCGACGAGGGCCTCACGATCCTCCTGATCGAGCATCACATGGACACGATTGCTGCGCTCTGCGATCACGTCGTCGTGCTCGCCGATGGCAAGAATCTCGCGGAAGGCACGTTTGCCGAGCTCGCCTCGGATCCGGTCGTGCAGGAGGCGTACATGGGTCGCCGCGGATCGGCGCGATGACGAACGGCGATGTCGCGGCGAACGACGCGAGGACGACGGCGCATCCGCTGCTCGTCGTCGAGCAGGTCGTCGCGGGCTACAGCGCCGCCGACGAAGTGCTGAAGGGCATCGACCTGCGCGTCGAGACGGGCGAGATTGTCGCGATCCTGGGGCCAAACGGCGCCGGCAAATCGACGCTCGTGAAGACGCTGGCCGGATTGATAGCGCCGAGTCGCGGCTCGATCCTGCTCGACGGCCGGCCCATCGCGGGCCGCGCGCCGCGCGAGATCAGTCGCGCGGGCGTCGCTTACGTGCCGCAGGAGCAGAACATCTTCCCGACGATGAGCGTGCGCGAGAACCTCGAGATGGGCGGCTTCCTCGATCCCCGGAACAGTGCACGCAGGATCGAGCAGGCATTCACGCGCTTTCCGATGCTCGCGCGGCGCCGTCGCGTGCAGGCGCGCGCGCTTTCGGGAGGCGAGCGCCAGGTACTCGCCATGGCGATGGCACTGATGGTCGACCCGACGCTGCTGCTGCTCGACGAGCCGTCCGCAGGCCTGTCGCCGATCGCCGCGCAACGGCTGTTCGACGACATCGTCGCGATCCACCGCGGCGGCGTGTCGATCGCGATGGTCGAGCAGAATGCGCACGAGGCCTTGACCATCGCCGATCGCGCGTACATTCTCGTCGACGGCCGCAACCATCGCGACGGAGCGGCGGCAGCGCTCGCCGCCGATCCGGACATCCGGCGCGTCTTTCTCGGCGGATGATTCGATCGGAAACTCAGGACACATCGACAACGGAGGAACGAAAATGCCGCAGACCCCGCGTGAACCGCGCCGCCGTTTCCTTGCAAGCGCCGGTGCGCTGGCTCTCGGCGGACTCGCGCCCGCGCTCGTGCGTGCGCAGGGCGAGGCGCTGCAGCTCGGCGTGCTGACGCCGCTCACCGGCGCCGGCGGCTTCGACGGCCCGCGCATGGCGAAGGCGATGCAGGCGGTGATCGACGAAGTGAACGGGAACGGCGGCTTGCTCGGCCGCAAGATCGTGCTCGTCGTCGAGGACGGACAGACGAATCCCGAAGCGGCGGTGCGCGCCGCACGCAAGCTGATCGACGTGACGAAGGTGCCGGCGATCATGGGTACGTGGGCATCGGCCGTGACGTCCGCCGTCGCGCCGCTGTGCTGGGAGAGCAAGACGTTTCTAACGACGGTGTCGGGTGCCGATTCGATCACCAAGCTGCCGCACCAGGGCTACCTGATCCGCACGCAGCCGAACAATCACCTGCAGGCCGGAAAGCACGCCGAGTTCATCGCATCGATGGGCGTCAAGCGCTGCTTCATGATGTCGATCCAGGCGCCGTTCGCGCAGCCGACGCAGTCGCGCGCGACCGAAGTGCTGAAGGAGAAGGGCTCGCAGATGGTCGGCACGCTGATCTACGACAAGGACAAGACGACGTATCGCTCCGAAGTCGACCAGGCGCTGCGCGCCAATCCGGACCTCATCTATCTGAACGGCTACGCGCCCGACGTGACGATCCTCCTGCGCGATCTCTATCGTGCGGGCTACGGCGGCAAGCGCTTCGCGCAGTCGTATGCGGTGACGACGAAGGTGCTCGATTCGCTGCCGCACGAGGTGACCGAAGGCGTGATCACCGTCCAGCCGTCTGCCGATGTCACGTCGCCCGCGTACGAGCTCGCGAAGAAGCGGCTCGGCGTCGCGGAACCCGATTCGTACGAAACGCAGGCCACCGACTGGGCGAGCCTCGTGTCGCTCGCCATCGCGAAGGCGAAGACGCCGACCGGCACCGGCATCCGCGACAGCGTGCGCAGCATCTGCCAGGGCAGCGGCCAGAAGGTGTACAGCGCGGTCGAAGGATTGAAGCTCCTCGCGCAGGGTAAGGACATCAATTACGAAGGCGCGAGCGGTCCCTGCGACTTCACCGAAATCGGCGACATCACCGACTGCAAGTTCCGCTACAACAAGGTCGAGAACGGCAAGTTCGTGCTGCTGAAGGTGGCGTGAGCGCGGCGAGCCAAAGTAGGGTCAGAGACGACTTTCGACGAGGTGTGCGTAATGCGCCGGCCGCTCCGGAAAGTCGTCTGTGACCCTGCTTCGTGACGATGCCTTCGCTCGCCGAGGTCGGGCAGCTCGTCGTCAACGGCGTCATGGCCGGGACGATCCTCGCCGTCCCGGCGATCGGCCTGACCGCGATCTACGCGGTGCTGCGCTTTCCGAACTTCGCACTCGCGTCGCACGCGACGATTGGCGCATTCGCGGGGTACGTCGCGAATGCGAAGCTCGGATTGCCGCTGCTGCCTTCGGTCGCGATGGCGTTCGTCGTCGCGGGCGGTGTCGGCGTCGTCAGCGACGAAACGGTGCTGAAGCGCTTCCGTCCCGCCGGCTACGTCACGACGGCGATCGCGTCGATCGCGCTGACGATCGCGCTCGAGAACGTGCTGCGCTTCATCTTCGGCAACGAGCTGCGCGGTTACGACCTGCCGATCCAGCGCGACTTTCGCATCGGCGCCATTCGCGTCGGTCCGCAGCAGCTCGACAACCTCGCGATCGCGGGCGTCGCCATGGCGGCGCTCTTCGGCTTCCTCGCGTTCACGCGCACGGGCAAGGCGATGCGCGCCGTCGCCGACAACCCGATGCTCGCGGCCATCAAGGGCATCGACGCCGACACGATCGCCCGCGTCGTCAATTTCGTCGGCATGGGGCTCGCCGGATTGGGCGGCATGCTGATCGGCCTCGACACGACGATCGATCCGCTGACCGGCTTTCGCTCGATCCTGTCGGTGTTCGCGGCCGCGGTCGTCGGCGGACTCGGCAGCATCCCGGGCGCGCTCGTCGGGGCGCTTACCGTCGGCGTCGGCGAGGAACTGTGCCTGCTGTTTCTCTCGCCCGACTATCGCAGCGCCGTCGGCTTCGTCGCGATCCTGCTCGTGCTCACATTGCGTCCGCGCGGGATCCTCGGCCAGCGCGCATTCTGAAAATGGAAAACTACCTGATCGCGATGTGCGTCTCCGCGGGCATCTACGCGCTGATGGCGCTCGGCGTCAACGTCGTCTGGGGCTTCGCGGGAATGGTCAACCTCGGTCTCGTCGGCTTCTTCGCCGTCGGCGCGTACGCGAGCGCGCTATTGACGATCAAGGCGCACTGGGCGATCGCTGGCGGCATGGCGGCGGCCACGATCGTCGCGGCGCTCGTCGGCGCGGTGGTCGCACTGATCACCGTGCGGCTGCGCGGCGACTATCTCGCCATCGTCACGCTCGGCTTCGCGGAAACGATCCGCATCGTCGCAAGCAACGCGATCTGGCTCACCAACGGCACCGACGGGCTGTCGGGCATTCCAGGCCCCGGCCGCGGCACGCTGTCGCCGGAAATGTTCAACCTCGTCTATCTCGCGATCGTCGGCGTCATCGTTGCAATCGCGTATGTGATGAACGAACGGCTGCGTGCGTCGCCGTTCGGCCGGGTGCTCCGCGCGATTCGCGACGACGAGCAGGTCGCGGCCGTCGCGGGCAAGCACGTGACCCTCTTCAAGGTAAAGGCATTCGCGATCAGCTCCGCAGCGCTCGGGCTCGCCGGCGCGCTTTACGCGCACTACACGTCGTACATCGCGCCCGACATCTTCGTGCCGCTGCTCACGCTCTACATCAAGCTCGCGCTGCTCGCGGGCGGCCTCGGCAACGATCGCGGCGCGATCGTCGGCGCGTTCGCCGTCGTGTTCCTGCTCGAATCGACGCGCTTCGTGATTCCGTACGTCCCCGGCATCACGCCGGTGCAGGGTGCCGCGATCCGGGAATTCCTGATCGCGGCGTTTTTGCTCGTGATGCTGCGCTACAAGCCGACGGGCCTCGTGCCCGAGCAGCCGACGCGCCTTCCGGTGCCGCCCGCGCCGCGCTACCAGCCGACCGCGTAGCCCTCGGTGCGCAATGAGGAACTGACGGCGGTGCAAAAAAATGCCTTGAGCGTGCTTCGTCAACGATCGGAGATCGCGAACGGCGCGTCACCCGCGCTTGCATTGCTGCGTCGGACGTATGGCCATGCCGAATTCCGCGGCGCGCAGCGCGATGTCATCGAGCACGTGAGCGCGGGCGGCGATGCGCTCGTACTGATGCCCACCGGCGGTGGCAAGTCGTTGTGCTACCAGATTCCGGCTCTATTGCGTGAGGGCGCCGGCGTCGTCGTCTCGCCGCTGATCGCGCTGATGCAAGATCAGGTCGCCGCGCTCACGCAGCTCGGGGTACGCGCGGCGGCGCTCAATTCCGCCGTGGATGCGGAGGAAGCGCGTCGCATCGAGCAGGCGCTCGCCACCGGCCGGCTCGATCTCGTCTACGTCGCACCCGAGCGTCTCACGACGCCGCGCTTTCTCGCGCTGCTCGAGCGAACGAAGATCGCGCTGTTCGCGATCGACGAGGCGCACTGCGTCTCGCAATGGGGACATGATTTCCGGCCCGAATACCTGCAGCTCTCGCTGCTGCACGAGCGATATGCCGATGTGCCGCGGATCGCGTTGACGGCGACGGCCGACCCGCAAACCCGGGCCGAAATCGTTGCGCGGCTTCGGCTCGAGGCCGCACGAGTGTTCGTCTCGAGCTTCGATCGGCCCAACATCCGATACACGATCGTCGACAAGGCCGACGCAAGAAACCAGCTCCTGTGCTTCATCCGGCAGGAGCACGCCGGCCATGCCGGCATCGTCTATTGCCTGACGCGCCGCAAGGTGGACGAGACGTGCGCATGGCTGATAGAGCATGGCGTCCGCGCGCTGCCGTATCACGCGGGCATGGATAGCGCGACGCGCAGCGCGCACCAGGCGCGTTTCCAGCGCGACGACGGCATCGTCATCGTGGCGACGATCGCTTTCGGAATGGGAATCGACAAGCCGGACGTGCGATTCGTCGCGCATCTGGATCTGCCGAAGAGCATCGAGGGCTACTACCAGGAAACGGGACGCGCCGGCCGCGATGGCCTGCCCGCGGACGCCTGGATGAGTTACGGCCTCGCTGACGTCGTGCAGCAGCGCCGGCTGATCGAGCGATCGGATGCGAGCGACGAATACAAGCGCGTATCGAGCGCCAAGCTCGAGGCGCTTCTCGGCCTGTGCGAAACCGCAGGCTGCCGTCGGGTTCGGCTGCTTGCCTATTTCGGCGAAGCGAGCGCTGCCTGCGGCAACTGCGACACCTGCATCGATCCGCCGGAAACGTGGGACGCCACGGAAGCTGCGCGAAAGGCCTTGTCGGCCATCTACCGCACGGGCCAGCGCTTCGGCGCCGTGCACCTGATCGACGTCTTGCGCGGCAGAAAGAACGAGCGCGTACTGCAATGGGCGCACGACCGCCTTGGCGTGTTCGGGATCGGCGCCGATCTCGACGACGCGGCGTGGCGCAGTGTGTTCCGCCAGCTCGTCACACTCGGCCTCGCCCGCGTCGACCACGACGCGCATGGCGGACTCAAGCTGACGGCATGCAGCCGCGCCGTGCTGAAGGGCGAAGTTCCGGTGCAGATGCGCCGCGTCGTTACTCGCCCGACACCATTGCCAAAAGCCAAGGCCGAAAGTTTCGCTCACCTGCCGCCGACGGCCGCGCAACGCCTGCAGCGGCTCAAGGAATGGCGCCTCGCCGAAGCACGTGCGCAGGCGGTACCCGCCTTCGTAATCCTGCACGACAGCACGCTGATGGAGATCGCGCGCCGGCGACCACCGGATCTTTCCGCACTCGCGAGCATTGCAGGAATCGGCGCCAGAAAGCTCGAACGCTATGGCGTAGCACTGCTGCAGGCCGTAGCGGACGACTGATCGCGGCATCGACATTCCAAAAAGCCGCGAATCTCAGGGAAAGGCACTTTTCATGAACCCGGGCAATTTGTTCAGGATGCCGACCTCATGCATGAACTTTGCGCGGGGCAACGCATAGGATGTCTGCGCATCCTGCATCTCTTCGGAATTCTGCCGGTCTGGTACGGCGACATGCCCGTGTATTCCTACGAGACGTTACCCGGAAAGAACTGTTCCGAGCGTGACAACCACGGGATAATCCGTAAAGGGCCCGCTCGCTGGCGCTGAGCGAGTATTCGAGGTGAGATCGACGCGCCGGTAACCCCTTAGCCGCCGGCGACGCCGCGCTACCAGCCGACGGCGTAGCAGGGACGCCGCGGATCGGCGCCGGCCGAAATCACACCCGTCGATCGATCGGCGTGCTGCACGCACACGGCACCCGCGCGCCAGACGAAATCGGGCCAATCGGCCACCTCGTGTCCGCGCGCGGCGAGCCCGTCGCGGACCGCCTGCGGCACGCGATCCTCGACGTACAGCAGGCCCGGCGAATAGCTGTGCGGCTCGAACGAATCGGGAAAGCTGTACGACGCGAAGCGCGGCGCCTCGACGGCCTGCTGCGGATTCATGCCGAACACGCGCATGTTGCAAAGCACCTGCACGAGCGCCTGCGCCTGCACGTCGCCGCCCGGCGTTCCAAGTGGCATCGCGCTGCCATCGGCGAAAAACGCCATCGCGACCATCGGCGTGAGCCGCGGTCGCTTGCCGGGTGCGGGGCACGACGGATGCGCCGGATCGCCGAAGCTCTGCGAGCCGCGCGACGACGGGCACAAGCCCGTGCCCGGAATGACTGGCGTGTCGTACGACGGGTCGCTCGGCGTCGCGGCGAACACGTTGCCATCCTTGTCGATGACGCTGATATGAGACGTATCGTGCGCGCCGGCCGATGCGCGCTCGCGTGTCGGCGTAGGTTCGGTTCGCGCGCGATAACTGGCCGCATCACCGGGCGGCGGCATGCCGGGCGACGCATGCTCGCGATCCATCCGCGCCCGCCGCGCTTCGGCATAAGCGGGCGACAACAACGTTTGAAGCGGCACGTCGACGAAGCGCGGATCGCCGAACCAGCGTTCGCGATCGGCGAACGCGAGCTTGATCGCCTCGGTCAGCGTATGCACGTAGTCGACCGAGTTGTGACCCATCGAGCGAAGGTCGAAGCCGTCGAGGATGTTCAGGACCTCTAGCAGCACCGGGCCCTGGCACCAGGCGCCGCACGTGTAGACATCGAGTTCGCCGAAGCGCGAACGAACCGGCGGCTCGAACGCGACGTGGAAGCCGGCGAGGTCTTCGAGCGTCAGCAATCCACCGTTCGCGCGGTGGAAGTCGACGATCGCGTGCGCGATGTCGCCGCGGTAGAACGCGTCGCGCACCGCCTGCAGCCCGGCGGCGCGGCCCTTTGCCGACGCCGCCTTCTCCTCGTCGGCGAGGTACTGCAGCGTGCGTCCGAGATCGCGCTGCACGAAGCGCTCGCCCGGTTGCGGCACGCGTCCGCCCGGCAGATAGATTTCGGCGCTCGACGGCCAGCGCCGATAGTCCTCGACGTGCATGCCGATCATCTCGGACATCAGCGCGTACATCGGGAAGCCGTCGCGCGCGAAACGGATCGCCGCCGCCGCGCATTCGCCGAAGCTCATCGTGCCGTAGCGCTCGAGCGCGGTGATCCAGGCGTCCGGCGCCGCGGGCACGATCGTGCGCAGCACGCCGTGCGGGATGCGGCCGCCGCAATGTTTCGCGAAGTAATCGGGCGTGATCGCGCGCGGCCACGTGCCGAGGCCGCTGATCGTGACGACCTCGCGCGTCTTCGCGAGATAAATGATGATCGGCGCGACGCCCGCGACGTTGACGAGATCGCTTTGCAGCACGCCGAGCGCGATGCCGCCGGCAACGCCCGCATCGATCGCGTTGCCGCCCGCCTCGAGAATCGCGAACGCGGCATGGGCGGCCAGGTAATGACCCGCCACGGCCATGTGCCGCGTGCCCATCATGACCGGACGCAGGCTGTCGATGCCCTGCACGCGCAGCTTCTGCGAAATCGAATCGGTCATCGCTTGTCGTCGCTATGCGTTCACGCGGCCGCCGCCTGGCGCTTCGCGGCGGTCACGTCGATCACGGGACGGGTCGCGAGTGCCTCGTCGAGGATCGCGTTCGCTTCGCGCAGCTCGGTCCCTTCGAGCAGCAGGCGCGGCGCGCGCACGCGTTCGCTGCCCATGCCGACGCGCTTTTGCGCGACCTTGATCAGTTGCACGAACTTCGGCACCGTGTCCATCCGCAGCAGCGGCAGGAACCAGCGATAGAGCGCGAACGCCTCGTCGCGGCGACCTTCGGCCGTGTAGCGGTAGAGCGCCACCGATTCGGCGGGAAACGCGTTGACGAGGCCGGCGATCCACCCGATGGCGCCGGCGCCGATCGCCTCGACGATCGCGTCGTCAACGCCGCAGAGCACGCGAATGCGCTCGCCGAGCAGTACGCGAATCGCGACGACGCGGCGCACGTCCATGCTCGACTCCTTGACCGCCTGCAGGTTCGGCAGCTCGCGCGCGAGCTCGACGATCTGGGCGGGCACGAAATCGGTCTTGTACGCGACCGGATTGTTGTAGAGCATGCACGGCAGATCGGTCGCGGCGATCACCGCACGGACGTGTGCCTTCATCTCGCGCCAGTCGGTGCTGTAGACGTACGGCGGCACCACCATGAGGCCGCTGCAGCCGATCGACTTCGCGTCCTTCGCGAGCGCGACCGCTTCGGCCGTGCTCAACGCGGCGATGCCGGGAATGACCGGCACGCGATCGCCGACCGCGGCGACGCACACCTCGAGCACGCGGCGCTTCTCGGCGTTCGAGAGCGTCGCCGATTCGCCAAGCGAGCCGATCGGCACGAGCCCCGTGCAGCCGTGCTCGACGACCCAGCGCGCGTGCTGCGCCAGAAAACCTTCGTCGATGCGATCGCTGCCGTCGAACGGCGTCGTCAGCGCCGGAATCACACCTTGCCAATGCACGTTCATCCTGTCAGTCCCGCCGGACCGCCCCAAGGGACTGACCACGCCCCCTCGGGGGCAGCGAGCGAAGCGAGCGTGGGGGTCGTCTCATCCTATCCTTGTTTCGATCGCGACAGCGCGTCCCTTCGTCGCCTCGACATGCGATCGCGCGTAACGATCGGGCGACAGCGCGGCGATCGGAATCGAGGTCGGCTCTCCGGACAACGCCTGTGCGATCAGCGTCCCGGTGATCGGCGCGAGGCTCACGCCCATCATCGCATGACCGGTTGCAGCGGAAAGGTTCGCATAGCGCGCGAAGCGGCCGATGTACGGCAACCCATCGGGCGAGCACGGCCGCAGGCCGGTGCGAATCGTCGCGCTCGCCAGCACGTCCGGCGTCATGTCGGGAAAATAGCTGCCGATCGATTTGACGATGCCGCGCACGCGCGCGTCGTCCACCGTTTCGTCGTTGCCGGTGATCTCCATCGTGCCGCCAAAGCGCAGCGTGCCGCCCATCGGCGTCACCGCGGCGCGCGCTTCGCTCAAGATCGCGCAGGTGCGCATCGTCTGCGCCGGCTTCTCCACGGTGAGACTGTACCCCTTGCCGGCTTGCATGGGCAGCGACAGGCCGAGCTTGCGCGCAAGCGACGACGACCAGATGCCCGCGCAGAGCACGAACTCGTCGGCCGTGATGCTGCCGTCGCCCGTCTCTACCGCTGCGATCCGCGCACCGTCGACGCGAACGCTGCGAACTTCGACTCCATGGCGCAACTCCACGCCGATGCGCTTTGTTTCATCGCGTAGTGCGGACATGAGTCGCGCGGGAACGAGACGCGCGTCGCGTGGAAAATGGATCGCCCCGGCGACGCTCGTCCGGATATCGGGCTCGATCTCGCCGACATCCTTGGCAGACAAAACGTTCGCGGGCATGCCGAGGTCGCGCGCGAACTTCGCGACCCGCGCTTCCTCCTCGAGCGCGTGCTCCGTGCGGCACAGCACGAGCATGCCGCTCTCGACGAAGTCGAACCGATTGCCCCACTGCGCCGCCCATTCTTCGTAGCGTGCGCGACTGGCGAGATGCAGGTCGCGCAGCAGCGGTGCCGCGCGCGCGACGTGCTCCTTCGTGCACGCGCGCCAGAATTTCCAGCCCCAGTCGACGAGATCCGCGCTCGCGCGAAGCTTCAGGTGGAACGGGCTTTCGGGATCGAGCATCCAGCGCAGCGCCAGCGCCGCCATGCCCGGGCTCGCGAGCGGCACGAAGTGGCTCGGCACGATCATGCCGGCGTTCGCGTAGGAACAGCCTGCGTCGCGATCAGCAGCATCGCGCTCGACGACGGTGACGCGATGGCCTCTGCTGACGCACGCGTGCGCCACCGCGAGGCCGATGACGCCGCCACCGATGACGACGATGCGCTTGCTCATGGCCCTTCACCCGCCTCGCGGGCGCTCGGCATTCATGACCGCTCCCTCTCCCCGCAAGCGGGACGAGGGTTGGGGTGAGGGGCATTCGTCGACACGATCCCGTCACGCAGCGGATCGTCGTCGTCGAAGATCAGCGTCGACTCGGCGGTCACGTACGCGCTGCCGGTGATCCGCGGCAGCACGCGCCCTCGCTCGGCCGGTGCATACGACGCTTCGAACACGGTGCCGATGACGCTCTCCTGCCGCCACGTCGCGCCTGGCTCGAGCTCGCCGCGAGCGGACAGGCACGCGAGCTTCGCGCTCGTCCCCGTTCCGCACGGCGAGCGGTCGTACGCGTCGCCCGGACACAGCACGAAGTTGCGCGTCCCCTTCGCCGTTCCCGCGAGCGGTTCGTACACCTCGACGTGATCGATTTCGGCGCCGTCGTCACCGCGAATTGCCTGCGCATCGAGGCGTGCCCGCACCGCCCGTGAGAACGACGTCAGACGCTCGACGTTCCGGGGCACGATGGCGATGCCCGGCGACTCGACGAGAAAGAACCAGTTGCCGCCCCATGCGACATCGCCCGTCACGACGCCATGGCCGGGCACTTCTACCGTCACATTCGCCGCGTGCCGATAGCTCGGCACGTTCGCCACCGTGACGCGATGCCGATCGTGCAGCTCGACGGTAACGACACCGACCGGCGTCTCGAAGCGATGCACGCCCGGTGCGATGCGACGAAGATGCGCGAGCGTCACCGCGACGCCGATCGTCCCGTGGCCGCACATGCCGATCACGCCGACGTTGTTGAAGAAGATGACGCCGGCCGCGCATGCGCGGTCGACAGGCTCGCACAACAGTGCACCCACGATCACGTCCGAGCCGCGCGGCTCGTTGATGATGCCGGAGCGAAATCGATCGAAATCGCGGCGGAAGCGCTCGCGCCGCGTGGCGAGGTCGTCGTGCCCGAGATCGGGCCCGCCTTCGACGACGACGCGCGTCGGCTCGCCGGCGGTATGCGAATCGATGACGCGAACGGTCTTCATGCGGCCACATTATCGCTCTGACGGCCCCCACGCTCGCTTCGCTCGCTGCCCCCCGAGGGGCACAGTCAGCGGCTTGGCGCGGCCCGGCGCCGCTGACGCTCGCTGTCGCCACGCCGCGCAGCATGGCAAGATTCCGGCATGGAAGCTTTTCTCTTTTCCGGCGGCCGCTTCCTCGACCCGCGTCTGCCCGAGCTGCGCGACGGCATCGACGTGCTCGTCGAGGGCGATCGCGTCCGCGAAGTGTCCGATCGGCCGATCGCATCGCAGGCGGCGACGCGCATCGACCTGCGCGGGCGCACGCTGATGCCCGGCCTCATCGACGCGCATGTCCACTTCTTCCTCGCCGAAGTGAACCTGGCGTCGCTCGACGGCATGCCGCTGACGCTGCTGACGGCGAAGGCCGCCGCGGCCGCGCGCCGCATGCTGATGCGCGGCTTCACCACGGTACGCGACGCCGGCGGCAGCGATTACGGCATCAGGACGGCGATCGAGGAGGGCCTCGTCGACGGCCCGCGCGTCTTCATCGCCGGCATGCCGATCAGCCAGACCGGCGGCCATGCCGACTTTCGCCGGCGCACGCAGTCCGATTTCGAGTGCTCGTGTTGCTCGGGCTTGGCGTACATGAGCCGCATCGCCGACGGCGTGCCCGACATGCTGAAGGCCGTGCGCGACGAGCTGCGCAAGGGCGCCGATCAGATCAAGCTGATGGTGTCGGGCGGCGTCGCATCGCAGAGCGATCCGCTCGAAAGCCTGCAGTTCCGCGTCGACGAGATCGAGGCCGCCGTCGAGCAGGCGACGAGCTGGGGCACGTACGTGATGGCACACGCGTACTCGGCGGCGGCGATCGGACGCGCCGTCGACTGCGGCGTGCGCACGATCGAGCACGGCAACCTGATCGACGAGCCGGTGGCGCGGCGCATGGCCGCGCGCGGCGCGTACATCGTGCCGACGCTCGTGACCTACGAATGCCTGCAGCGTCGCGGGCCCGATTACGGCCTCACGCCCTACAGCCTGCAGAAGAACCGGATCGTGCTCGAGGCGGGATTGCGTTCGCTCGAGCTATGCCGCGCGGCCGGCGTGCGCATCGGCTTCGGCACCGACCTGCTGGGCGCGCTACAGGACGACCAGTGCAACGAATTCCTGATCCGCGCGCAGGCGATGCCGCCGCACGAGGTGATCCAGTCGGCGACGATCGTCAACGCGCAGATCGTCCGCCGCGAAGGCGAGCTGGGCGAGCTCGTCCCAGGCGCGTACGCCGACCTCCTCGTCGTCGACGGCGATCCGTACCGCGATCTCGGCGTGCTGCAGGACCAGGGCGCGCACATCGCGGGCATCATGAAGGGCGGGCGCTGGTACAAATCATGAATTAATTGCGCC
>JAICLP010000421.1 GCA_025925475.1 Burkholderiales bacterium
CGTTCCCTTCCGTCCGAACCTTTCGGATCAATCGTTCAGTTCGATGATGGGCACGCTCAAGGCGAAGCGCCCAACGACACCAGCGGTGAAGATTCCCGGCACGCCACAATCGCTCGTCTTCGACCTCAAGGTAACGCTCGATCCTTTGACGGCAGATGCGCAGCGCACGTTACGCGTCAAGGACATCTTTCCGTCGCTTTCAATCGTCATCCAGGACGCCAATGGAGTGCCCTATCGTTTGACCGCCGGCAATTTCAACGCCGACGGCACTCCGCAACATCTGGTGGTGTCGCTCAGCTACACCATGGATGACGGCGGCACGGCTATGCCAAGCTATCCGCTCAGCCTCGTCAGTTTTGAAATGACGATCGTGCCGCTCGCCGGAACACCGCGCAGCGGCGTCTTTGAGATCGACAGTCTTCAAGCCAGTTCGCGCCTCGACGGCCAGGATGCCATGCCGGTCTCGCTCGACTGGCACAATTTCGGCTGGTCGACCGAGCAGGTCGGGCTCTCCGTCGCGCCCTCCATCGAGCCGCTCGACACCCCGCTACCCAACGGTTTCGCCGCCAAGTTCAGCAGCGGCGCCAGTCGTGGTCGCGGCCTCACGCCGCTCACCTTCAGCTTGATGCCAAACGGCACCCGGCCTGACCCAACGATGAGCGCCATCGTCAACACCACCTTTCTAAAGGAAACCGAGTCAAAGGTCGGCGAGACGCTTTCGCTCGATATCGGCGGGCAGCGTCGCTCGGTCAACGTGATCGGAGCGGTCAGTGCCTTCCCGACACTCGACCCCAATCAGCCGGGGATCATTGTCGACTTCCCGACGCTCCTGATGGAGCAGTTCGAATCGGGCGGCCGTATCCTCGATGAAGAGGAATGGTGGCTCGCGACCAGCCCCGGAATGAGCGGCAAGGTTGCGACCGCGCTCTCGGGATCGCCCTATTCGAGTCCGGAGGTCGATACGCGTGCCGAACGCATGGCGACGCTCCGCACCGATCCGGTGGCGCTCGGTATCATCGGCGCGCTCTCGCTCGGTTTCGTTGCCGCGGCGCTCTTCGCGGCCATCGGCTTCGCCGTCAGTTCGGCGGTCTCGGCCCGCGAGCGCCTCACCGAATTCGCACTGCTGCGTGCGCTCGGGCTCTCGACGCGCCAGCTGACCAGTTGGCTCTCGCTGGAGAACGGTCTGCTCATCGCCTTCAGCCTGATCGCCGGAACCGCGCTCGGTCTCGTCCTCGCCTACTTCATCCTACCGCTCGTTTCGCTCACGCAGGCCGCGACGCAGACAGTTCCGGAAATCATGGTGGTCGTGCCCTGGCGCTCGGTGCTGATTCTCGAAGGGACGAGCCTCGCCGCACTCGTGATCGTGGTCGTCGTTCTGGCGACGCTGCTGCGACGGATCGGCCTCGGCTCGTCGCTCCGATTGGGTGAGGAATAGATGGCACGGGTCGCGACCCAGCGTCGTTCGGCACAGATCCGCAACGCACCCGCGATGATCCTCGCCTTCTTGCGCCGTATCCGCGCTGAGCGCCCACAGGCCGGCGCGATCGTCGCGATGGTGCTGGTGACGAGTCTGATCTTCGCTACCGTGCCCCGCCTTTTCAATCAGATGTCGGACGACGGCATTCGCTACGCAATCCGCAATTCGCCGGTCTATGCGCACAACATCGTGATGAGCCAGGGCGATCGCATCCAGGGCGGCAGCGGCGCCAACGTCTTCCAGCCGATCGTCGACGCCGGCAATCAGTTCCAGCAGAGCCTGGCGCCATCGATTCAGTCGGTGATCGGCCACACCGACTTTCTGGTCGATTCGGCGCGCTACCAGGTCTTCGACCCGAACGCGTCGGCCAATGGCTTTTACCGCTTCATCACGCTCCGCTACCAGAATCAGATTGATCAGCACATCACGCTGCTGAAGGGGCGCATGCCGGTCCGCACAAGTGACGCCTTGACCGTACCGGCCAGTAACGGGAACCCGGCCGTTCAGATGCCGATTATAGAGATCGCGCTTACCCAGAAGACGGCTGACGCGCTCGACATCAAACTCGGGCAAACGACGCGCATGGCGCCCGATACCGACGATCGCCTGATCTCACCGCTCAACGGCGGCGACCCAAACGCGCTCGCCTACCGCCTGGTCGGCATCATCACGTTGAAGAACCCCGACGA